>JAFMMM010000329.1 GCA_017859815.1 Planctomycetota bacterium
GTGGCTGAAGAACTTGTTGCCCCTGTACTCGCCTCAGAGATTCGACTGCAGCGCATTCTTCAGCTCACACTCGATGCCATCGGCGCCGACCACGGGTGCTTTCTATTAAGTGAACAGGGACGTAATGAGCTTCAGGCGGTTGCCTTCGCACGCAGCGAGAAGACCGAAGCTGGCAGTGATCAGATGCTGATCTCCCGGTCAATTACCAGCGTTGTCCTGCGTGACGGAACAGCCCTGCGGACGACCAATGCCAGTGCGGACGACCGTTTTTCCACCGGCCAGAGTATTGTGTCGGAAGGAATCCGGGAAGCTGTTTGTGCTCCGCTGCGCGGCCGCGCAGGACTGCTCGGAGTTCTCTACCTCGATACCAGAACGGCACTGACTGACGTGGCTCCCGCAGACAGCCCCGGACGACTTAGCGATGAACATCTTCGCATGGTGGTCACCGTTGCCAGACAGACTGCACTGGCCATGGAATCACGACAGTTTCAGGATGCCATGGTTCGTGCAGAGAGATTTGCTGCAATGGGGCAAACCATCACCGTACTCAGCCATCACATTAAGAACATTTTGCAGGGCGTTCGCGGTGGTAGTCACCTGATCCAGAACGGACTGGAATCCAGCGACAGCGATTTGATACGCAGCGGCTGGAACATCGTAGAGCGTAATCAGAATCGCATTTATCACCTCGTTATGGATATGCTGAGTTTCAGTAAGGATCGTGTCCCGGTTCTGCAGACGGCAGATTTAAACGATGTCGTCAGCGACGTCTGCGAACTGGCAACCGGACGTGCCGAAGAAGCGGGCGTACGACTGGAATTCCGTCGAAACGATGAAGTCCCGCCCGCACAGTTCGATCACGAGGGCATGCACAGGGCGTTACTGAACATTGTCTCCAACGCAATTGATGCGGCGGAAGACTCAATTGACGGTGCAGTCGTCGTTCAAACGGGTTACGATATCCAAAATGATTCGATGCTGGTCGCAATCAGTGATAATGGACCGGGGATACCGCTGGAGGTCCGGCATACGATCTTCAACGTATTTGAATCCTCAAAAGGATCACGCGGTACGGGGATTGGCCTGCCTGTTAGCCGCAAGATACTTCGTGAGCATGGCGGAAGAATCCAGATCGAAGGCGAGCCCGGAGAAGGGACTCGCTTTGTGCTTAGCTGGCCTCGCGGCATCGCTACCGTTGCTGATCCATCGCTGGCAAAATCAGACCGCGTGACTTAAACTGACACCCTGCGCCTGAATACGCATTTCATGTACAGGACTCAGAGATGCCTACCTGCCAAACATTTGGTGTAATCTTCGATATGGATGGGGTCCTCGTCGATTCCTGGGAGGCGCACTTTCTGACTTGGAGAGAGTGCTGCCGACGGCATGGTCGGGACTGCACGTTGAATGAATTCATGCAGGGCTTTGGCCGAACCAGCCGTGAATTTATTCGAGAAACGTGGGCCGATCCGCCTGACGATGACTTCATTCACGCGTTCGATCAGGAAAAAGAACTGCTCTATCGAGACAGGATTCGCGCAAACTTTCCGAGGATGCCAGGCGCGATTGAGCTCATCAGATCACTGAACTCTGAAGAAGTCCCGATGGCGGTTGGTTCCAGCGGACCACGGAAAAATATCGACGAAGTGCTTCGACTGCTGGGTGCGGACGAACTCATCAAAGTCAGGATCTCCGGGGCTGATGTGACCCGTGGCAAACCGGATCCGGAAGTGTTTCTGAAAGCTGCTGCCGCGATGAATCTTCCACCGGAACGATGCGTCGTCCTCGAAGACGCGCCGGTTGGGATCGAAGCAGCACTGGGGGCAGGAATGAGGTGCGTGGGCGTCATTTCAAATGGCAGAAGTGCAGGTCAACTCAGCCGTGCCACCCATCTTGTGGCCGATGACCTGCAAACCGTTTCGCTCAGCCTGCTGGAACATCTCGTAAACGTGTGATCTCCACGGCGGCTGACTCAGGCGGCCCTGACTGCAGCGGTCGGACCCGACTCAGAATCAAGCAGGCCATAAACCAGCGCGCCTCGCACAATCGCCTGATCCGGTTGATCTGTTACTTCAACGCAGAATCGAAATCTGCGATTGCACTGTTGGTGCAGTTCCGACTCCAGTTGCTGTGCCATGCCGGGGGTCTTCGCAACTCCGCCGGCCAGCACCACGGGGATCTGTGCCGTTGTGTCCAGCCCCGCATCAGCGCCGCCAACAGCCTGCAGCACCGCCTCGGCAAGCCGCGAGACACTTTCTCCAATAAGTTCCACCAGTCTGGCTACTCGCCGATCACCAGTGATACCTGAAGACTCGCTCAGATGCTGTCGCCAGTGTCGAATCTGTTCGAAATCGGTGTAGGGAACTCCTGCTGTATCCCAGGTATTCATCCGGAATTCTTCGGCTAGCTGACGGTCCAGCAGGTTACCGCACTCCGAAAGGATCTCTTTGGAAAAGACCAGTCCGCGCCGCGCAATGCAAATGGAGCTGGCCTCTGCCCCCATCACAACGCTGACACCGCTGAACTGATACTGACGCGTGCCGCTCAGCATCAATGCCTCCGCCGCCCCCAGCACCCGAGATTCGTACCCGCGCATTCTTACCAGCCGTTCCAGAAACTCTGCATCTTCTGTTGTGTCACTGTGGCTGAGCTCGGGCACTGTGATGACGCAGAGATCTCCCGAGCCTGCCGGATCCGGTAACAGGCTCTGTACCAGCAGGTGCAGCAGTTGTCGCGCCGGAGCGTCCTCTCGAGGAACACGACCATTGGTGAACAGAGGCACCGGTGGCAGGCTGCTTAATTCACGCACGCGTTCCTGATCAGCCCCGGCAACCAGAATTGACTGATCACAATTCAGCATCGGGATACCCTGCTCTCTCAGGGCGCAGCGCACTACCTCAGACCGCGGCAGCACCATATAGGTTGAAGCACACTCGGAGGACCACACCGCCTCCGGGCGATCCGCATTCAGCGACATCGCGCGAGTCCGATAGCGTCCAAAGTCCAGCGAACAAATCATGCTTTCATCCCAACTCAGCGACCGTCGCGAACTGATCCAACAATACGTTGCAGCCGCTCGTCGATGGACGCACGTTGGTCCGTGGGAGCAGCAAATGCCGAAGAATGACGCGGCCCCTCGCGATGACTGTTTGCAGCATCCGTGCGGGCAAATTCCGGCTTTCCAGGACGACCATAAATCCGTACTCCGTCGGGAAGCTGGACGTTTCGTTTGGTAACAGGAATCTCGTTACTCAGCAGACGCTCAATGGTACGCGACTGTTGCCAGTCGGTTGCCACGAGACCGGAGTCGGGAGGTATTGCCCCAAACTGTGACTCAAACGACGCTTGTGGAGGAACCGGCACTGATTCCTGCTGCACGGGTGGCCTCACTGGCGGAGCTTTCTCGATCGTTCCGTGAAATTCGGCAACGACCGGTCGTTCGCCCGGCAACTCATGCAATCTGGCCCCAGCCTCCCGGTCGACCTCCGCATGCTGTGCCGGAAGGCTCTCCACAGGAGTGGTTGCCAACCTCGCCAACGTTACAGCTTCATCTGAGAGACTCATTTGAGGCACTGGGTTCGGCAAATCGGCTCTCGCACTCTGCGGTTCAGGATCCGCACTCCTCACTCCCTGGGCTGCATTCACGGTGTCCCGCTTCGGCCGGGTCGCACTCGCCAAACTGGCTGCAACACGGTGCTCTGAATTTGCCGGGGCAACCTGAAACGCCCGCACCAGCAACCATCCACCAGTCATCAGAAACGCCAGAATGACCATCGTGTTCGACAGACTTGATGGGGCGTTCGCTGACTGAGGTGCAATGTTGTCTTCGCTGGCTGTCACTGCAGCCGCCGTCGCCGTTGTCTCATCCTCAGGTGCCTCGGCAACAACCGCAACCTGTTCCTCCGCCGGTGCTGAAGTATCCTGATCCGTTGTGTTCTCATTGACAGCAGCTTCCGGTTGCACAGGAGCCACTGGAGCAGTTCGCGGAGCAGCCGGAACTTCCTGAACCAGTTCTTCCGTCGGAGCTGTGGCTGTGGCAGCAGTTCGATCAGGAACGGTATTCAGTTCACCGGGGATTGCGGCCCCCATCGTGACCGGGGGAGCATCATTCTGCTGCGGCCGAGGTCGCTGAAGAGACTCCGAAGGCAGCTGCGGAAATCCTGGCAGCGGAATTCTCAGCAGAGACTCATCGCCGGTCAAAGCCGCTGGAGGAATCTGAGGGATAGGGGGAGGGCCGCCCTGGCGACCATTTTCATCGAATCCTGAAGGACGCGGATTCAAATAGTTCTCGATCCCCTGTGGTCTGTCCGAGCCGCCGTCAGATGCCGGAAGGTATCGGCCACGGTCATACTCACTCCGACGATCTTCCCGGTAGTAGTCTCGTGAATCCACTGAACCATACGCGTCGTTTGCTCTCCGCCCGTCCTCATAGACAGGCTCCCTTCGATCGTAATCCCCATCGCTTACGATCCGGTCACGATACTCGCGAGGCTGACGGGAGTCGTCATACCGCAATTCGTCATACCGCGGCCGTCTGTCGTAATCCTCGCCTCGACGATCACTTCGGGAGTCGGAACGACGGGAGTACTCGCGGTTGCTGTAGGGATCGGAATCGTCCGAATACGATCGCTGAGATCGGGGATCAAAACTGTCCTGCACCATGGCCGGGGAATCGCGGCGGTCACCCTCCCGCGAATCGCCGCGAATTGGCGAATCATTGCCGTAGCCAACTTCGTTATACGAACGATTTGTCGGCGGCAGGTGCTGCTGCTGAGCAAATCTGGCTCCGTATTCAGGCGCAGTCTTTGTTCTTGAAGAATCCCGCCACTCCGTAATGTTCATCCGCAGTCCGCCCGTACGCCCCTGATCCAGAGTCACACTGCTGGCACCGCCGCGTCCGCCCAGATCAAGAACGTCCCCGTGATGAATCGGACTGTCTGGCGACGCATTTTGGACCGGACGCTGACCACTGAACCGTGTGACAATATCCAGTTGCGGCAGGTTTTCCGGACGCAGCCCGAGGCCACGCAGGATGTCTGCCGCCAGAACACTCTCATCCATCAGCGAAACAACTGTCACACCGGACGAGGTCCGAATTGCCGCATTCCTCTCAACTTGCACACCCTTGTCCACGGACTCAACAACCAGCACATCACCTGCGACCACATCTTCAGAGTTGTTAGGGCCGTTGAGATTGACCATGCGTGTCCAATGCGTCCGCGCCTGCCCCTCGCGCAGGACAGTGATCCGCAGCGCATCAGAAACCGGGCGTCCGCTCACCGCCGCATCGCGCACGGTCAGACTGCTCTCTGACGAATACTGCCCAGGACTGAGAACATCTCCCAGGACTGTGTACACAATCGCGGCAGAATCCTCACCGACAGCTGTTGCAGGCGACCAACACATAAGAACCAGAAGTGTTGATACGAAAATACTCCGGCAATTGTGCATGGATGATGCTGACATTCCGGGAACACCGTTAGAAGACTGGATTGTGTACCGGCAACTTCTGCCGGATGCAGCGCGGTACGAGCTCGCACTTTCAGCCTATCGACACAGAATCCAGATGGCCTTAACCAAAATATCGCTAACCATTGCGCGATCGGGAAAAACTACCCAAACACCTTGACCAGTACAGCCCTTCGAACCGGAAGCACAGACTCATCCAAAGTCAGGCTTGATTCTCACCCTCAATCGAACCTCCGGTGCGCAGGGCGAGTGAGGCGGATTACTCCCTATGTTGTGCTGCAGTCAGTGTCAGGAAACCCGTCTGGCAGCTCAGTTGTCCTGAAGTCCCTTGAACAGTCGACGCTCAAGACGCGGGTGATAAGGGGTCCAGGAAGAATCCTGATTCACATCCTCACTGATTGTTCTGGTGAATTCGTGCATTTTTGAATCCAGCGCATCAATGCTGTTCAGCGTTAAAGCCTCCGGTGTCATGGGAATGACGGGGCTGCCGTATTCCCGTGTCCCGTGATGGCTGATCAACATGTGCTTCAGACGCAGTACCTGCTCAGCATCGATGGGTCGCCCCAGTTCACTCTCCGCCAGCTTGATACAATCGGCCAGAATCTCCATCCCAAGATGGATGTGCCCCAGCAATTGCCCCTCATCCGTA
>JAFMMM010000330.1 GCA_017859815.1 Planctomycetota bacterium
CCCGGATTTTGGCGGCGGACGCCCAGAGTCGTCCTCCTCAGACCGAACCAGCAGATTCATCGAGATGATGGACCGTAACCGCAACGGCGTAATGGACCAGGACGAAATTGACCGAATGCCATCTTTCGTCCGCGACATCATTAAGTCCCGAGGGATTGAATTGAAGAGTGGCATGTCCTTTAACCAGCTCCGCAGCCAAAGCGGTGGTGAAAACGGCGGACAGAAACCCAATGACAGCAAATCGCGGCAGGCCCTGCGGCCGTACAAGATGAAGCCGAAGCCACCAATCACACTTGAATTGCCTCCGAAGTGGGCCGAGTTGGATACAGATCTCGATGGTCAGGTCGCGATGTATGAATGGCTGCTTTCCCGACGATCTGACCTCGATCAGTTCGATCAGTTCGACACCGATTTTGATGGCCTGTTAACCCCAGCCGAGTTGTTGGCGGCTGAAAACGCAACTGCATCCTCTTCAGACTCCTACCCAACTCGCGAGCGTCTGAAAATCGTCTCGGCAACACCTGCCTCTCGCGGTCGGTCCGGCAGTTCTGATTCGTCTCGTGGGGGTGATCCACGCAGTAGTGGAGACCGCGGCAGCCGTAGTCCTGAGGACACCGCCAAGTACTACTTTTCCACACTCGACAGAGACAAAGATGGACGTCTCAGCAGTGAGGAGTGGCAGAGAAGCAGGCGAGTGAGGGGCATGTTTGAGCAGGCTGGTATCCGATTAGAGAACATGTCTGCGAGTGAATTCACTCGAAATTATGTCTCGCAATCTTCCTCCGACGGGCGGCGTTGAAGTCAGCGACCGGAGTTGATCTGTGGCCTGCACCCGTCGAAGAGGTCGCAGAAGACTCGCATCCGGTTGTGAAGTTCGATAAACTCCGGTAACTCGTCAGCACGCTCCGAAGTCTCTCCAGAGACTCCAGAGCCAGCGTCTGAGGTTCCCTGCCTTTTCGCAGAGATATGATCGCTCACGCGATTTCCTGTCTGTTTTCGCAGGCAGCCATTCTTCTGCACCTGCAAATTCCACCTACCACGGAATCTGACTCATGCGAGCAGCAGTTCTATCCGTCGCGTTGCTTGTTTTCTCAGGCTCTTTTAGCCTTTGTTCAACAGTTCAGGCAGATGAGCCTGCAGATCCCCAAAACGTCTCTCGTTCGTTTCAGTCTCTGGAGGTTTTTCCGCCCGAACTGGAATTGAAGACGCAATTTGGTCACCGGCGCGTTCTTGTGACGGGCATCACCGCAGACAACCTGCGGATTGATCTGACATCTCAGGCAACGCTCAACGCAGACTCTCCGGCATTCACAGTTGATGCAGACCAGTATGTGTCGCCGATTGCCGACGGTGAGGGCCAGTTGCAAATCACAGCTGGTGGCCTCACTGCAGAAATCAAAGTCGTTGTCTCGGACGTCAGTCCGGTACCTGTGGACTTTATCAGGGATATCAATCCGCTGCTGACAAAGTCTACCTGTAATCAGGGCACCTGCCATGGTTCAGCGAATGGCAAGAACGGCTTCAAGCTGTCTCTGCGGGGGTATGACGCATTGTATGACTACCGAGCACTTGTTGATGATATCTCCGGACGTCGGTTCAACCGGTCGCAACCGGCACAAAGTCTGATGCTGCTCAAGCCAACTCAGGCGGTTCCGCACGAAGGGGGATTTCTCTTCGACGAACAGTCTCGCACCTATCGTTTGCTGCAGCAGTGGATTGCCGAAGGTTGCCAATTCAATTCGGATTCGGCGCGAGTAACCTCGATCGAATTGTACCCGCCGACACCCGAACTACAGCGACGGCACGATGAGCAACAACTGCTCGTGCTCGCTCATTACTCAGATGGATCAATTCGTGACGTCACCAGAGATGCAGCTTTTGAATCAAGTGACTTCGAAGTGGCAACGATTTCATCGACCGGTCTGATTCGTGCGGTACAGCGAGGCGAGGCCGCTGCGCTGGTGCGTTATGAAGGCAATTACGCTGCCGCTCCGGTTTCGATCCTGGGAGATCGCAGTGGGTTTGAGTGGGTTGCGGCCGCTGAATACAACGACATCGACAAGCACATCAACGCGAAGCTGGAACGAATGAAAATCCTGCCGTCAGCGGAAGCGGGTGATGAGGAATTTCTTCGCAGAATCAGCCTGGACATCGCCGGGATCCCGCCAACCGTCGAGCAGATTCACGCCTTCGTTTCAGCACCCGGAGACACGCGAGCAAAACGAGCGGCTCTTGTGGAACAACTCCTGGCCGGTCCGGGTTATGTTGACTTCTGGACACTGAAGTGGAGCGACCTGCTGCTCAACCACCGCGCGGCCGTCACTGAACGAGGAGTTTGGGCATTCCGCAACTGGATCCGCAGCCAGATTGCTGAAAACACCCCGTACAATCAGTTCGCCTACGAACTGGTGACGGCAAATGGCAGGACTTTTCAGAGTCCGGCAGCCAACTACTTCCGAATCGCTCGCGAGCCCAAGCTCGTCATGGAAAACATGACACAGGTCTTTCTTGGCACGCGATTTAACTGCAACCAGTGTCACGATCATCCGTTCGAACGTTGGACTCAGCGTCAGTACTACGAACTTGCAGCGTACTTCGCACAGGTTGGTCGCAAATCGCTGCCCGGCGGAGAAGAGTATATCTTCACCTCGAATCCTGTTCAGGTTGTGAATCCGACCACCAATCAGCCAGCGGAGCCGCAATTTCCGTTCATGCACGATGGGGTCGTTGCCGACAACGCGTCCAGACGCACCCAGCTGGCACAATGGTTGACCGCAGACCAAAACCCGTATTTTGCAAAAAGTATCGTCAACCGTTACTGGAGCTACTTTTTTGGGCGAGGAATCATTGATCCTGTGGATGATATCCGGGCTTCTAATCCTCCGTCTAATCCGGAACTGCTGGATGCGCTCACTGTGGATTTCGTTGCGAACGGATATGACCTGAAACATTTGATTCGTCAGATCTGCAATTCTGCAGCGTACAACCGCACTGTTGCCACCAACCAGTGGAATGAAGACGATCACCTGAACTTCTCTCATGCAATGCCGCGGCGTCTGTCTGCGGAACAGTTGTATGACTCGATTATCCTGGCAACCGGGGCCCCTCGAAATCTTCCCGGTGTACCGGCCGGCTTCCGTGCCGCACAACTGCCCGACCCGAATGTGGACATCGCTTTCCTCGATATGTTCGGCAGAGCCCCCCGCGAATCACCCTGTGAATGTGAACGAACGAGTGACGTGAGCCTCGGACAAACCCTGAACATGGTTAACGGGGATCTCATCAGTAACTCGATCGCACATCCTCAGGGGCTGATCGCCAAAGAAATTGCCGCAGGTAAGTCTGCCGAAGAGCTGATTCGAAGCGTTTACCTCTCAACACTTCAGCGAACCGCTTCTGAAACAGAGTTAGCTCGAGCCGGCAGTTATTTCGCCGAAGCAGCGAACCCAAAGGAAGCAGCTGAGGATCTCATGTGGGCTCTGATCAACAGCCCAGAGTTTCTGTTCAACCGTTGAAGCAACATCCGGGTGCTGCCGTCGGCTGCCGTTTTCAAGCGGCCGATGTGATGTCACCAAAATGTGGTTGCAGAGAATGACCGTGTTTCCAGGTGATCAATTCGGAACTCGCACAACGCGGTCTAAAGGACGCGACCGCGTACGCTGATATGCAGCCGTATTGATGTGACTGTGCCGGTGCTACTGTGCCGGTGCAGTTCACAGGACACAACATTGCCCGGCCCGATCCGAATCGAGCAATCCGGGTGCTTACCGATCAGGCTGATTTTGCGTTTTCCGCTTTGTGGATCGCGTCCAACAGTCCGTCGACAGTGTAAACGTCTGCTGTTGCATCAACTCTCAGACCACACTCACGTGCTGCCGCTGCAGTGACTGGACTGATACAGGCAACTTGAGCGGTGAAATGTCCCGCTCCCTCGGAATCTGTCATCATGACCTGTCCGAATCGCTTCGCAATGGATGGACTGGTGAGACACACCCAGTTCACCTGTTCACGGACCAGAACTTCCAGGTCTTCGGACACTGGCGTCTCTTTGTCCGTGTTGCGATAGACGACCACACCTTGCAGCGGAATTCCTGCAGCAGCCAGCATCTCCGGAATGACCTCCCGCCCGCGGTCGGCACGAAACCATACCACTTTGTCTCCCGCAGAAACCTTTTCTGTCAGCTCCCGGGCCAGGTTTTCCCCCCGAAACTCTCCGGGAACGAGATCCGCATTCAGACCATAGTCTCTCAGTGCAGATGCCGTTGCAGGCCCGATGCAGGCCAACTTCGCGTGCCCCAGCGCACGAGAATCCAATCCCAGATCGGACAGGATCTCAAAGAATCCATGCACGCCATTTACGCTGGTCCATACCACCCATGAGAAGTGACTGAGGTCAGAGATGATTTCGCGTGCGAATTGCAATTGCGGGCCGTCGACCGAACGTACCTCGATCATCGGCAGAATTACCGGGCGTCCTCCAAGACGCGAAATCCGCAATGCAGTCTCCACGCATTGCTCCTCCGGCCGCATCACCGCGATGGTGAGTCCGAACAGGGGGAGCTGTTCGAACCATGAAGGTTCATGTTTGAGTGAAACGCACTCGCCTACGATGATCAGCGACGGGGGACGCATTTCCTGTTCTACAGCATCCTCGGCAATGCGACCGAGGACACTGACGAGCACTCTTTGTCCCGGCAAAGTCGCCTCGGAAATGACTGCAGCGGGGGTGTTGGGATCCAGTCCGTGATCAACGAGTTGATCACTCAGCGATTTGATCCGGTTCAGCCCCATGTAGAAAACCAACGTTCCAGGAAACTCCGCGAGGGCTTCGGCATTCAGCGACGTGGGCAAACGATCTGCAGCCTGCTGTCCCGCGACCAGTGCAACAGCCGATGAAACTTCGCGATGGGTAAACGAGAATCCAGCGTATTCAGCAGCGGCAGTGGCCGCCGTAACACCAGGGACAATTTCAAACGAGATTCCGGCATCCCGAAGTGCCTCAGACTCCTCGCTTCCACGGCCGAAGACACAGGGATCTCCACCTTTCAGGCGGACGACATTCAGGCCGGATCTTGCTGCTTCGATGAGCCGACTGTTGATCTGGTCCTGTGGAACCACGGCAGCCTCATCACGACGTATCCGTGCCGTTCTTTCACAGACTGCATCGGTCATCTTCAACAGCAGGGGATTAACCAGCCCGTCATACAGGACGAGATCTGCCGCAGCCAGCACTTCTGCTCCGCGCAGCGTCAGCAACCCGGGATCACCCGGCCCCGCGCCAACCAGCCAGACAGTACCAGTTTTGAATTCAAATCCGGCACTCATTTCGTGCAGTCCTTTTCCAACAAATCTTTCAGGTAAAAATGATGCGGACCAAGTTTTCCACCATAGTTACCAGCCGAAATCATCAGGAGTCCGTCGCCCTCTGCCGCTGCCTGCATGCCACGTTGCATCGCCACCTCGATCGCCTCTCGCGACAGACCGTCAAGCACCAGCTCATAAACAGCCTGACATTCATCAGGAAGCTCGCTGTCAACCAGTCCTCTGAGGGAAGGACACCAGGCCTCGTTGGTGCTCGCCTTAAGCACGGCATACCTTGACCCGACCTTGCTCCCCGATCTCACGACACCACCGGGGAATGGCAGAATTACATCCGGAAGATCCGCAATTGCATCCACAGCTCTTTCAGCTGCCTGCAAAGCCGTCGCGCGAGACGTTCCGCAGAGCAGCAGGTTGCCTCCGGCGATTGCGTTCACAACTCCAAAACGATCCTCGCAGACAAACTCTCCGTCCATCACCGGGATTCGCCAGAATCTGCGATCTCCCAGTTTCTTCGATTGCTGAAAACCATCTCCGAAATACCGCAGTGAACCTCCCACCCGAATCTGGTTCTCCGGCTCCGGGCTCAAACCGGAATAACAGGCGGTACCTGGGCACGTCAGGATGCACTGCCCAGTTCGTTTCTGCACTGCGGTTTCGAGGGCATTTCGGCTGAATGCGAAAGCCAGCACAGCAACTCCGGGGCGACCATCGGGCGTTTCTGAAGCAGGCAACAGACGCTCAACCGCCGCCTCAGGATCCTCAAGGTCTCGTCGGTCCCAGATGATC
>JAFMMM010000039.1 GCA_017859815.1 Planctomycetota bacterium
TCTGGCCGTTGCTGCACTGTATCTGACAACACCCCTGCCTCGAGGAATGATGCCTCTGGCAGGTGGCTTCGGCTTTCTGTGTCCATGGATCTGGTTGCAGTGGCGACGCCGAAAGCGGATCACTGCTTTTGAAAAGCAACTGCCTGACGCTCTGGAACTACTCGCCCGGGCGCTGCGATCCGGAAACAGCCTCGCGGCCGGATTCAGTATCGTGGCTTCAGAAATGCCGGTTCCAATTTCGTCAGAATTCCGCACCGTCTACGACGAGCAGAATCTTGGCCTTCCGCTGGACCAGGCACTGAAGGGAATGCTTGTTCGGATGCCCAATATGGACCTGCAGTTCTTCGTGACTGCGGTCACGATTCAAAAACAGGCGGGCGGTGACCTCGCAGAAATTCTGGGAAAAATCAGCTCACTTGTTCGTGAGAGATTCAAGATTCTTGGTCAGGTCAAAGCGCTGACCGGGGAAGGGCGTCTCAGCGGTGTCGTGCTGATGGCGCTTCCTGTTGTCCTTTTTGGTGTCGTGTATGTCACCAACAATTCCTACGCGATGATGCTGCTCGACCGTGAACTCGGCCGCAAGATGCTTGCCATGGCCGTCGTTTCTCAGATCCTTGGCGGGTATGTCATCAAAAGAATTGTTGACATCAAAGTTTGAAGATGGCCTGTCCCTGAACCCTGTGACAGATCGAGAATTTGCCGGAATCTGCAAGATGAACTTTGAACCACTGCTCCCCTATACGTTTTTCCTCGCCGGAACTGCCGGCTTCTGGGGACTCGCCAACCTGCTCAGCAGGCGTTCCAACAAAACCACAATGCGACTGGAGGAGTTTCGTGATCCACTCAGTCGTCAGCGGCGTGCTGCGATGGTGGGTGAGAGCGTTCTGTCCATGACCTACCTTGTGGAGCGAGCGGCTCCGACGCTGTCTCGCGCTTTGGAACCAAAGACAGAAAATGAGGCTGGTGAATTGCGGGTCCGCCTGGCGAACGCAGGTTTTGGGCGTCCCAATGCTGCCCGAAATTTTCTGGCAATCAAAGTGCTGGCACTCGTGATCGGACTGATTGGCGGAGTGCTTTGGATTTCTTTTCGCCCCGGAGCAGCGGTGGGTAACTGGTGGACGACGCCAATCACCGCGGGGGCCCTGGCATTCTACCTGCCCGAAATCGTGCTGCGCTCACTGAGATCAGCTCGCCAGGAAAAAATATTTTTGCAGCTTCCTGACGCACTTGACCTGCTGGTGGTCTGTGTCGAAGCCGGACTTGGTCTCGATCAGGGAATGAGACGCGTTGCAGAAGAAATGAACGAAGCGGCTCCCGAGGTCAGCGAAGAACTGGCTGCCGCCAATATGCAGTTGCAAATGGGTAAGCCCCGCCGTGAAGTCCTGCATGAAATGGGAGTACGAACCGGTGTTGATGATATGAAGGCACTGGTGGCGATTCTGATCCAGGCTGACAAGTTGGGGACATCCATCGGTCAGGCGCTGCGGGTGCACTCCGATACAATGCGCGTCAAACGCCGACAATTGGCCGAAGAAAAGGCTCAGCAAACAGCCGTGAAGATGATTTTTCCGCTGGTACTGTTCATCTTTCCGGGGATCTTCGTGGTGCTGGTTGGACCTGCCGCAATCCAGCTGATGGAAAACCTGCTGGTTGAATAGCTGCCACAGCGCAAAAAAAAGTCGAACGGCCAGAGCCGTTCGACTTTCAGAGTTCTCGACGTGGTCAGTTCGTCGATGTCCAGTTGGTTTCTCAGGCCAACTGTTTCCGCCTGCTGACCAGCGTCCGAATTCGTTCGGCCAGCAATGCTGAGTCGAACGGCTTACGGAATGTTTCGCTGAACACAGAACGGTCAAATCCAGAGGCATTGTCCTCATCACTCAGCAGGCCGATCAGAACAGTGTCATTAAATTCGCTGTTCCTTTTCAGATTCTGAGCGATCATCAGGGCCTCGTCGCGACCCATCACAAAGTCAACAACCACGCAGTCGGGGTGTGTCGACTCTGCCTGGATCCCAGCTTCAAAACCACTGGCAGCAATATCGATCTTGAAATCCTCCTCGGAGATCATCTCGTTCAGACTCATGCGAGTCTGAGGATCTGATCCAACAAGCAGAATCTTGCCCAGTGCTTCGTCTTCCAGTTCCCCAAGAGGCATTCCGTGTTCCTTCAGAAAGCGAATCAGATGTTCGCGAGGAATACGTCTGTCTTGTGATCCAGGAATGCGATAACCGCGAAGCCGTCCGGAATCGAACCACTTCGATACGGTACGCGGGGCAACCTTACAGATCTTAGCTACCTGACCAGTAGTGAAGATCGTCTTCATGGGCGGGCTCTCCAATCAGTTCACACTGCACCATCCGCCCCAACGTCCTGAGGGTGCGGATCGTCAGCAACTCCCGGTTGATTCGGCGAAACGGGTGGTACCCGCCTGCTGTCGTGAGCAGCCAAACCAACAGTTCATTACTAACTCGGGTCGTCTTACGGATTGCGTGCGGGCAATCCCAGCACCTCTACTAGGTGCTTTGAGCGTTGCACAACTGGCCCCAAACGAGACCCGACCTTGTCCGGACATCCCTTCCGTTACGGTCGACGCTGTACTTGCCCCCCGGCGACGTCCCTCGAAGTGTTTCCTGGCCTCCCCGCAACAGTCCGATTGAAATCGGGCTGCTGCCACCACAGGAACTTAATCGCCACGTGTTAATTCGGCCAAACGTTGAATCCGACTTTAAGGTGATTGCCGTTCCTGCCAGAACTACCCGTAGAATTGTTCACAGCGACTCGATCGACCATCGCGTCTGCGCTGAAAATGCACTGCGGGATCAACTTGCGGATGGCGTGCAGCCAAATGACTGGCGGGAATCCGCAGAAGAGTCCAAATGCCCGGAAAATGGGGGCCCAACGCGTTGTGGCGTGGCGTTCCGGCCGGCTAGGCCGCCTTTTGGTCACGTGCTGCAGCGAGGAAATTCCCCTGCTCGTCAACGTCTTCAAACCGCAGCGAAAGGCGTCTGGAAATCCCTGACTCCTCCATCGTGACACCGTACAGCACGTCGGTGACCGCCATTGTCGGCTTGCGATGGGTGATCATGATGAACTGCGTCTGCTGCTGGAAATCCCGCAAAACATTGACGAATCGCCCAATATTGGCGTCATCCAGGGCTGCGTCCACTTCGTCCAGCAGACAGAACGGACTGGTACGGCTGCGGAAGATCGCCAGCAGCAATGCGACCGCGGTGAGGGTTTTTTCACCACCGCTGAGCAGGGAAATACTACGGAGTTCCTTGCCGGGAGGACGAGCGACCACATCAATTGAGCATTCGAGGACATCTTCCGGATCTTCCAGAATCAAGTCCGCTTCTCCACCGCCAAACAGCCGGCGGAAGAGATCCCGGAAATATCCCCGAATGGTCTCAAAGGACTCGAGAAACATTCGGCGGCTTTCGACGTTGATTCGGCGAACCATGTTCCCAAGGGCATCCCGGGCCGCTTCGAGGTCGCTCAATTGCAGGTGCAGCCGCTGAAAACGAGCTTCCAGCTCGTTCAGATTATCGAGGCTTTCTGTGCCCACATTGCCAATCCGCCTCAACTGACGCCGCAGGCGTTCAATGCGATGATCTATTTCCGTTCGAATTCGCTGAAATTCATCGTGATCCTCGATAATCGCCGCAGCACCATCATTGAATTGGCAGGGGGAATCGGTGGCCTCAGCAATCACGGGTGGTGATTCAGAGTCGTTGTCTTCGCTGTCTTCATTCGCAGTGACGTTCAGCTTCTTCTGCTGCCAGACGGCAATGGCGCTTGCACCATCGGCAACAGCCTCGTTCACCTCAATCTGATATTCCTCACGGACTCGGGCAGCTGATGACTGTAGCTGATGGTCGATTTTCTGGATCCGCAGATCCAGTTCATGAAACCGATTCTGTCGCTGCTTCAGATCATCCTGAATGGCAGACAGAGCTTCGGAAGCCTTGTTTCGTCCGGCTCGAAGTCGGCTGCGACGCTGGCTCAGGTGAGAGACGCCGCCTGTCAGTTCTTCAAACTGAAACAAATACTCAGCGATTTCTGCAGACGTATTCAACTGGGACATCTGCAAATCACGGGCTCTTTCTTCGGCAGTCGTCAGACGTCTCAAGGCTTCTGACTGCTGCTGTTTTCTCTGCGAAAGATCCTCCTCCACTCGATCCAGCGACTCCTGAAGCCCCATCAGACGCTGTTCGGATCGAGTAAGTTCCAGACTGGATGACGTGCGGCTTCTCTTCAGCGATTCCAGTTCTTCTGTACGTTCCTGGTACTGACTGGTGGATTTCTCCATTCTCTGCTGCAGAGCTGCAAGGGACTCCTGCCCTGCTTGCTGCCGGTGAACGGTTTCAGAAAGGCGGCCAGTCAGGTTTTTGAGGTCTTCAGAGATATGGCCCTGCTCGCGAAGCAGTTCCTGTTCGCGTTTTTCGCAATCCTGGAGACGTCGCAGATGCTCCGTCAATGCTGATTCGGCGTTTCGGCAGACCGTCGTTTGCCGCTCAACACTGCCACGCACTCCTTTTAACTGCTCATCGGTTTCCGTAATGCTGCTGCTGATGGAACGCAGGGCCAGTTCACGCTGAGCAACTTCATGCTCAAGGCGATGCAACTCGTTCCGCAGTCGTCGCAACTCACTTTTTCGAGACAGCAGTGCCGACTCATTGCGAACGGTTCCGGCGTACAGAGTTCCGTCTGCCTCAATCAGTTCCCCCTGGATTGTTACGAAGCGACAATTGCCCCGCGTTTCCCGGTGCCAGTGCAGTGCGTCGGCAAGGGATTCGGTCACCCAGGTGTCGGCAAGGAGATGTGCGGCAAGATCCGGCATACTCCCGGGAGATCGTGCGAGGGCATCCGCTCTTCCCACAATTCCCTGACGGCCGAACAGCTGAGGGGCCCCGGGGCTGAATTGAGTGAAAATGGAACGCTCAACCGGGCTTTCGCTGCGCGGATCAGCCCAGACCGCCTGCAGTCCCGGAGGTGGATCAGCGGATGAAAATGGATGCTCTGATGCGTCTTCTGCACGCCCCGACTCATTGAATCTGCTCCACCACAAATCTTCGGATGATTCGATGGGGGTGCCTGTCGTGATTTCAGGGTGGGCAATCCGGCGGAGTTCTTCCCGCAATGACACCATGCTGTTACTGTCAGCTGAGCAGGACTCCATAGAGATGAATCCAACCCGGTCTGTAATTCGACAGCGCCCCGAGGTGATATAATCCATCAGCGGGCCCAGCTGCGATACTGCGAGAAGCTGAGCGCGACCTGACAGCGCCACTTCAAGCAGGGCAGCGTGTTCCATGTCCACGTCGAGCAGATCGGCAACACTGCCAAGAATCAGATTCCATGGTTCCGTATTGGACTCGTCTGCCCTCCGCAGTATCTCCCGCACACCAATGCCAAATCCTTCCTGGCGATCCTCCAGGTCCTCAAGGACAGCTTTGCGGGCAATCAGTCCACTCCGCTGCTCCCGCAATTCTGCCAGAGTCTGCTGTCCGAGGCTTTTTTCACCCTGCAATTTCTCCCGATTCGAGATCAGTTGGTCGGCAGCCTGCTCTGCTTCCTCGAGGAGTTGTTTGCTGGAGCTCAGACGATCCTCGTACTCCGCTGTGTCACTGACCAGTTGCAGCGTCTCCTGTTCAAGGTCAGCCATTTTCTGCTTCACGGCTGACATGCGTGATTCGGTTTGAGCAAGCTGCGTTCTCAGGTTGTCCAGTTGCGAATCAAGTGCGGACTTCTGTTGCAAGTGTTCCAGCTGTTCCTGCTGGCACGCCTCAGACGCCAGTTGCAGCTCTGACAGCATCTGTCGAAGAACCGAAATCTCCTCGTTCCTGGAGCTGACTGCGGAGCGTTTATGCTCCACAGCGTTGTGTTCCGTCTCCAGCGAATCCCTGAGGGAGTTTAGTTCTGCCTCAGCTTCGCCGACGCGCAGCTGCATGTGTGTCTGTTGTCGCGTCAGTCGCTGTACGTCAGTTGTCAGTTCCGCCCTGCGAGACTGGAGGTGCCGCCGGGACGTCTCCAGGCTCGCAATTCGGCTGCGGATTTCGCTGCGGTGACTTTCCCGTTCGCGAAGTTTCTCATCAGCATCGTGCAGAGCCTCATCGGCGGACCGGACTTCCTGGTCGGCCTGTGTCTGACGCTGCTGAAGATCCTGGATCTCAGCGGCCAACAGGTCACTCTGTGTCTGCAGCGTATTCCTCTGCACAGACTCGCGACGAAAATCATCAGCTGCAAGTCCGATCCACAGGGTTTCAAGTTCGGTGGAGACTGCTTTGAACCGTGTTGCACGCTGAGCCTGAGAACGCAGCGAGTTGACTTGAGACTCCACCTCGTCGACAAGGTCGCCAAGTCGAACGAGATTCTGTTCAACCCGCTCCAGCCTTCGCAGTGCTTCCGTTCTGCGGAGACGCAGTGTGCTGACGCCGGCTGCTTCTTCAAAGATGGCCCGGCGATTCGCCGCGTTGGACTGCAGGATCTGATCCACACGGCCCTGTTCGATAATGCAGTAGGCAGATGCACCGGCACCAGTACCGGCAAACAGGGATCGCACATCCTTCAGTCGGGCAGTATTTCGATCAATCAGATACTCAGAGTCACCGGACTGCCAAAGGCGACGACCAATGGCAACCTCGTCCTGCTCCAGCGGCAGGAAGCGACTGGTATTATCAAACAGTAACGTCGCTTCGGCGTACTGCGAAGGTCCGCGGCTGGCGGAGCCATTGAAAATGACATCGGTCATGTCCTTGCCACGCAGACTGCGTGCGCTCTGATCGCCGAGGATCCATTTGATGGCGTCAACGACGTTGCTCTTGCCGCTGCCGTTCGGTCCGACTACCCCGGTGATTCCCGCCGGGAAGTCAAAGCTCGTTCGGTCGGCAAAGCTCTTGAATCCGCAGAGTTCAAGGGACTTGAGCATCCGAGTGTCATTCCGATCATGGTCGCCAGTCAATTCCGCTGACTGACTGTGTATTCCGAATAAACCGCTTGAGATTCAGTCGGGAGCTGTTTGTTTTGTGGTGCCAGGTGATTATTCGCGTGTGTCTGATGTTTCAGAGCAGTCCGGTCACTCCGGTTCCGTTAACCCGTCAAAAACCGGTTTGTCGCGTCTGAACGGATTGAGGCGATTCAGAAATGACGAGGAAGAAAAGTTGTTCGGCGGAGATTCTCTCTCCGGGTCGGTCCCGGAGTCGAATCGCTCGTCCGCCGACGGATCCGGTTCGGAAAAGTCCGCTTCGTTATTCCGTTGCGGTTCCGCGGAAACGCCTGCTTGATCTTGTGTGTCGCTCACTTCCAGAGTTGTATCGGGGCGCCCGGATTTGCTCCGGCTGTCTTTTCTTGCCACCTCACTGAAGTCCAGCGATTCCAGCTTCTCAGCGGACTCGTTCCTGGCCAACTCCTTCTCGTCAAGTTCGTCGAAGAGTTGCGGCACCGCCTGCGGGAATCCAATTCGCAGTTCAGGATCCAGTTCTGTTCCTGTGCCGGATTCCTGAGTACCAAGTTCGGTTCTGCGATACTTGCGCCCCGACTGTGGCAGGCGATCCATTCCAAATTCACCGGTCAGATTATGCTGTGCGTTTGCTTCAACAAGCAACTGCACCAGTTCGGGGTACGTCGCTCCCAGTTCACTGCAGACGTTGAGGATATCTGAGAGTCGATTTCCAATCTGGAATCGTTCCGGTTCGCGGTTCAGCTTGTACTTTGTGACTTCCACAGAGCTTCCACCGGAACGTCCGATGACACGCAGGCTGTCCCCGGCATTCAAAACGCACGGAAGTCGGAGTTGCTGCTGCTTGCCAAAGATTGCGATTTCGGGCAGGCGACGTCGAGTCACGTGAACCATTGGCTCGCCGGTACTGTCGATCTCATGAATCTCAAAGCGGTTTTCGAACGCACGCGTGGCAAGAAACGGATCGGTGGGATCCAGTTCTTTCAGAGAGCGGAGGGCTCCGTAGCGCGTCTCCAGTGACTCAGAACTCATCAGCTCCCGCAGAGCAAGAATTGCGTCAGGGTCATCTTTCAGCACGGAGAGTGCAACCAGTGCATAGATGCGGAAAGCTGGTTCGTTTTCAGCGAGCTGCTTCAAAATCCCGACCCCTGAGGGATCTTCCAGATATGCAAGACTCTGGGCGGCGTTGAATTGAACTTCGATGCTGTCCGACGCCAGTGCATCGCGGAGATACGGCACCGCTTCCTCTCCAATCGCTTCAAGCTGCAGAGCGGCCTCTTCGCACAAACCGGGTTTAAGGATGTCGCGAGAGAGCATTTCGATTCTCATCCGGCGAGCCACGTCCGTCTCGCTCATGGCGATGCGACCGATCACAGCACGATATCGGGCGAAGTTGTTGACATACTGCGGATGCGATTTCAGCTCAACCAACAGGTCGGACTTGGCTTTCGCGCAGGTGATCTTCTGACCGTAGCGGTTATATCTGTGGAATCGTCCGGACACCGCTCGCGCAATTCGCTCACTGTTTCTGGCCCCGCGTTTATCGTTGCGGAGCACAATGCTCAGGTCCCGATCCACCTTCGAAAGTGCTCCCCCGGGAATGGTGCCTGACATCAGTGATGCTTGTTTCTCACTGCGGCTGTTGTCTGCCAGCAGATCGGTAAGAATCGCTCCCCCTGCAACGGCGTACTCCTGCGGTCGCAAAGATGTCGTGTTCTGAACCGTGTGCTCTTCAAACAGACGCGTCTCCAGCAGCCATCCGCCTTTCAGACTGCGCGCATTGCTGTTCGGGGGCAGGACCACGCGAACGTCAAATGGCTCATTCTTCCGAATCATCGAAGGCAGATACGCAATCACAACAACCAGTGCGGTGTCGCGTGATGCCAGATGACTGTTGGGATTCGCAACTTTGCGACGGGACATCTCATTCTGAAGCTGTGTTCGCAGACCTGATGGGGACGGATCCCCACCTTCCCCATCCAGACCGGTGACCAGGCCAACTCCCTTAAGAACGACGCGATCCCGCACGCTGTCCCCCTGAACGCTCATGAATTCGTTCAACAGGGGAGTTTCATAACGCCGACCAAAGTCGTTGTCTTCATCATTCTCACGTCGATAGGAGCGAGTGTTTTTGTCGCCAAACAGGCTGGAGAATCTCTCCGTCAACGCGTTTTGACCTGCGCCGCTGAAGAAGCTGGTGTTACAGCCACATAACGCCAGACAAATCAGTCCGGTCACCATCGAAAAACGCAATTTCAAGCGAATGGATTGTGTACGGAAACACAGATCCAACGGATGCGGGCATTCAGTAGACATGATTTGTACTCCGCCGATACAGCGCACGAACACAACGAGTCCGGTGATGGACCCCGTGCAGGTGAGTTTCCTGGTTCGGACAGCGGATAAGTGATGTGAGAATGCGTTCCGAAGAGGAGGCAATTCACAGAAGAAAGGACTCGAACACAGGCTGTCGATGACAGTTGTGACGAGCAGAGGATCGCTGGGACAGGGATGCCGAGTCTTCCAGTCGGGCGAGAATCGCCGGACCAGATCGGATCGAGCGGAGGCGGAGACCGAAGTCTCAGCGCCTCCACTTGCGAATCCGTTTTGCAGACCGTTTCTGCTGAGTCTTCAAAAAAGAGACTGGCTTTCGGCATCGACCCGGACAACCCACAGCGACCTGATTGGAAAATCGCTGTAGAACGGGTGCCAACCTGCCATTGCAAACGGGGATGACGTTCGCAGTGGAAAACCTGCCTGATCCGAGAAAGACCCGACACGTGAAAATTACCGCCAGTTGAGAGCGAGGGTCAACAGGGAACAAATCCCATGGTCAGGCATCGCTGAAGTCCGTGCGGGCTGAGTGTTGCGGTTCGGCAGGAAGTGCGGCTCAGCAGATGGATCTCCGGGATACTCCGGACAACACCCACTTTCACTCGGCAAAAACTGCCGAACTTCCTTCGGAACTCGCGGACTTCATGGACTGACACGTCTATCATGCGCGGGGGGAACACAGGAATCATCCACGGAGCGCAGTCGGGCCGGCCGACGACACGCCTTTCAGCCTCTTTGGCAGCCCTTTGCTGCCTACGAATCAATTCACATGAAGATTGGGATCCTTGGCGGGACATTTGATCCTGTGCATTACGGCCATCTGATGGTGGCAGAAACTTGTCGGGACCAGCTGAAACTTGATCAGGTTCGCTTCATGCCCGCGAGAATTTCGCCTCACAAACCGGATTCTCGGCCTGCCGATGGCCACGCTCGAGCAGATATGGTCCAGCTGGCTGTCTCCGGAATTCCGGAGTTCGTCGTGGATCGCCGCGAAATCCGCCGCGAAGGACCGTCTTTTACCGTAGACACACTGCAGACTGTCCGGCAGGACTTTCCTGACGCCGAACTGTTCTTGTTGATGGGGGCCGATTCACTCCGGCAGTTTCTGACATGGAAAGAGCCGCTGCAGATTGCCACGATCGCCAAACTGGTTGTCTGTAATCGTCCAGGTGAACCTGGCCTGACACGGCAGCAGATCGATGAATGGGTTGGTGCGGATATCGGCAAAGATGTGGTTGTCCAGGCAGTTCCCGGAGTGGATTTGAAGGCTTCGGAACTGCGAGAACGAGCAGCAGCCGGACAGAGCCTGCGATTCCGAACACCGAGGGCGGTTGAGGCATTTCTGACACAACACAGCATTTACGGTCAATAAGCTGCACCGTCTGACCTGAAAAAGGTGCTGAGGTTCTGCTGGCTGGGATCGAATTGCCAGCCATGGATTTCTCCCCGATCAGTGTCGCA
Organism: Planctomycetota bacterium; assembly: GCA_017859815.1. Lineage (GTDB taxonomy): Bacteria > Planctomycetota > Planctomycetia > Planctomycetales > Planctomycetaceae > SXXK01. The sequence continues at coordinate 10,753 of JAFMMM010000039.1, forward strand.
GCTGAAAAAATCTCAGAGCGTTGTCTGTTCCGTCAGCACTCGCACTCGCGAAGGAGCATCCTGCGGCTTCGCGATGATCTGCGTCAGCCGCAGCAGTGCGTATGTGACCAGTGCCGACCAAATCAGCACACACACCGCCGCTACACACTGCCAGAGCAGCAGCTCGGACGAGCCGTGGATCATTGACTGAATCAACGAGCCGTCCCAGTTCTGTACACCAGTGGCCGAAGTACCAAGCAGGCCCGGAAACAACATTCCGATCAGCAGGCACACGGTGAGCCGAAACAGTGGCGTTTTGAAACATGCGCACAGCGTTAATGAAGCTTCCGCGATGATGATCATAACGACTGTCCCCGAGCAGCCGCAGACCAGAGCAGTGACCGGAGAAACAAGACTGGATGACGCCAGGGTTAAGAGCAGTCCCCACAGAAACCCATCCTGAATCGCGGTGGATGTGCAGCGTCCGGGAGCCAGACCACGCAGAATCACAAGCGACAGCAGGCCTCCGGATCCCCCTGCCAGAAGGTTGAGAACAGTGATCGCACGCACCGGTATCGAGTGAACTCCAAGAGAACTTGCCAGTGGCAGCAGCCCGACAATGAACAGGAGCTGGGCAATCGGCCGCGGGACTCGCAGTTGTGGTGCTGAGACGGCCTGCCCGTCAACATCCAAAGTAATCGCCGGCAGAAGCCGAATGCCGTATGTTGTTCCGACACAGATTAACATCAGGACACTGCCACCATTGTCCATGACATTGCGAATGCCCAGCCAGCCTTCACCCCACGTCCAGTGAACTGCAGGTGCGTAAACAAAGCAGCCCCACGTGAAGACGAACAGTAACTGGGTCATGGGTTGCGGAATTCGAGTTTGAACAGCCACAACGGTTGCTGCCGCAGCCGTCAGAAAAATACAAAGCTGAAATACACTCAGAATGCTGAGCGGAATTCGAGTCCATGGTCTGCGGGCTGCAAACAGCGGAGCTTCCGAATTTCCCTGAGACTCGAAGTGGCCCATCAGCAGGAAGTCGATGTTGCCAACCAGACCTCCACGCCCCATCCACGGACGCTGGTCTTTGTTTGTGGCTGCTGCACGCATCATTTCCTGCATGCTCTGCGGAGCGAGAGCTTCTCCTTCAGTGTCATCCGGCATGGTCCCCGCAGAAGGGCCAAAGGTAAGAGTGAAAATCAGCAGCAGCCATCCGGCTGTCAGCAGCAGGGCTCCCTGCAATATTGCGCTGGGACCAGGATACAGAACAATGGAATCGCGATCTGAATTCAACAGCAGCGCGAGCCCCGGCAGAAGTGTCAACAGAAGTAATAGCGCCGCAATCAGCTGCCACACCGTTTGGGCCGCATCAAATTCGCTGTACCACTGGAGAATCATGGCTGCACTTCCGGTTCTTTTCCTGCGCCCTGCCTGAGGACAACATGTTGGTTAACTGCGGGACCACTGAAGACCTCACCTGATTGCTCGGGGACTCCATCCGCCCAGCGGACTTCGATCGACTCCACTTTGGTGTTGGGTGGCAGGCCGAAGTGAATGCGGCTGTCGTTGCTGCATAAATAACCACTCTGCGGAAGGCAGAAACCGGTCAGTATGGTTCCATCGTTCAGGTGCAGGACCGCCTCCGCTCCGATGGCGTCCCGTTCGCCGTGTCTTGACTGCAGCTGCACCAGCAGCCAGCTTCCCGACTTGGTCAGACGATTTTCATAGCAACGAGCTCTGCTGCCGCAGTTGCTGACGATCAGGTCCAGATCACCGTCGTCATCAAGGTCAGCTGTCGCAAGCCCCCGCCCGGAGGCTACAGCGGCCGTAAAATCCCCCCCCCGCTGGTTGCCGTCAGCGAACGCGGAATCCTCGGTTCCGAACAACAGAACATTCCGATCGGCATAGTCTTCCCAGTAGCGACTGCTGTCAGTGATTGTCTCTTCGCGACGGTGGAATTCGTCTTCGCCGTGAAATGGAAAGCCGGAGTGGCAGGGGATCACCAAGCCGTTCACAACCGGGATATCGAGTCGTCCGTCATGGTCCAGATCAACGAGGGCAACGCCCCAGCCTGTGTGTCGCTGTGTGATCTTTTCGAGGGCAGTGCCGGGAGTGACGTCGGCGAAAAATCCCGATCCCGCCCCCTGGTAAAGTGTCGCGGTTTCTTTTGTCAGATGGGTCAGCAGCAGATCGGGAATGCGATCATGGTTCACATCTCCCAGCACAGCCCCCATACCTGCTTCCGGAATTCCAGCCCCATTGCATGAGACACCGCGAAGGTCAGCTTCTTCAACGAATGTTCCGTTCTTCTGATTGACCCAAAGGCGATTGGGGGCGCCGTCATTAGCCACAAAAAAATCCGGCCAGCCGTCTCCTGTCAGATCATGACAGATGGCTCCAAAACCATAGGTCTCTGCCTTGCCAAGCCCGGCGGTCTCGGTGATATCCACAAATCGAATTTCGCGCCGGCCATCTGCTCCCACAGTCGTCGTGCCGGTCTGATTGTGGTACAGCCGGTCGACGGTTGGACGGAATTTATGAGGTCCGCAGTAACTGACGAGACCGTGGTCGAACCCGCACGAGATGCGGTGTGAGTATTCCGGATCGGCTGTGTAATTAACCACGAAAAGATCGAGCCAGCCGTCACGGTCAAAGTCCACAAAGCATGCCGCGGAACCCCAGTTGTTTTCGGGTTGATCAAATGCATTCTTCAGCAGCTCGAATGAACCATTGCCAAGATTTCGATACAGCGTGTCCTGTCCGTAATTTGAGTTGAAGACATCCGGCCAGCCATCGTTGTCAACGTCCCCAACGGCTGCCCCGCAGCCATGAGCCGTATCACCCAGTCCCGCCTCCATGGTGACATTCGTGTATGTTCCCGCTTCCGTGCGACGGTACAGCTGATTTGTACGGACGTGTTGGGGATCGATGTTCGGGTGAGGCGAGGCCGCACAATTTACAAAATAAAGGTCAGTCCTGCCGTCCCGATCGTAATCGAGAACGGCGATTCCGGTTCCAGTCGATTCCGGCATGAACCATGTGCCCAGCGGCCCCGGCTGGTGAAGAAAGGAAATTCCAAGTTCCTCTGTGATGTCGCGGAACATGTCAGACTGTCGCCCGAGAACCGGTCCCTCAGTTTGCTGCTCCGGACAGTCATATTGCGGAATCGTCGGTTCGTCTGCTTCAGAGAGTTCCAGTTGGGCGTCATTCCGCACTTCCTGCCATTGCCGAATCCCCACCCATAACATCAGCAACGCGCCGACAGCGGCGAGAAGTGACTGAAGTGAGATCCTCTTCAGAGCTGTCCTAGTCATCGCCGTTTTCCGTATCGGGAGACACACTGGAGTCGGGTTCGTTGGCTGAGGTCTGCAGGTCGACAAGCTGTTGACGGTATTTCTGCAGCTCAGGATCATCGGCTGAAGCCTCTGTCATGAACAGCGGAGCGGAGTCCTGCAGCAGTTGTCGATGTTCTTCTTCTCGGTCCAGTGCCCGCAGCAGTTCGAGACACATGACTCGTATCGGGATACTTGCCGGTTCGTCGATGATCGCTCGCTGATATTCCCTGAGTGCCTGCTCGTGGTCGCCCTGTTGCTGTCGCAGCCACCCCGATAATGATCGCGCAGCGCCATAATCGGGTTTGAAGTGCAGACACTGCTCCAATTCCTGCAGTGCTTCATCCACTCGGTTTTGCTGTGAAAACAAAACACCGGTGTGGAAACGGATCAGCGGGTCCGATGGAAATCGCTCCCGCAAATCCTGCAGCTGCAAGCTTGCCTCTGCAACGCGCCCTTCGTCCAGGAGTGACAATGCCAGGTTCAGTGCCGGTCGGGATTGATCGGGCTGGCTGCTGACCAGGCTGATGAGTTTGTCTTTTGCCGCAGCGATCCGGCCCTCTGCACGCATCCGATCGGCCTCGATCGCCGCGATTGCACCGCTGGCATCAAATGTACGCACAAGATCCATCCAGGGATCTGCAGCATTGCTCATGGGGGCAACCTGTTTCGCCTGCTCTGTCAGCAAGGCCACGGCATTGGTGTGCCGTTGCATCAGAGCGAGACGTGAAGCTTCCAGCAGCAACTCTCGAGAATTTGCTCCAACCTCGCTCGCCCGTCGGATGATGTCGAGTGAATCAGCCTCTGCCCCCTGCAGTCGCATGAGTTGCAGACGCAGCAGCCATGCCTGCTGCTGTCCCGGAAACGAGTTGAGTACGTCGCTGATTTCCTTCGCTGCAACTTCCAGGTTACCGAGTGCGATCTCCGCCGAAATTACTCGAAGTCTCGTGGGTACATTTGTGGGACGCTTCCCGAACGATCTGCGAAATGCCAGTAACGCCTGCTCTGTGGACTGCTGTTCCAGAATGACACCGCTCAGATAGGGCCAGCGCGGATCGTTGGTGTCGAGTTTCTCTGCAGTTCCGAAGCAAATCAGCGCTTCCGAAAAAAATTCGTGTTGCATCAGCCCCATGGCATAGTTGCCCCATAAGTCCGCTTTCGACGGTGATTCCGTCAGGGCTGCGTATTGGTGCTGAAGCAACTCGGAGACCGCCGCAGTTGCACGGGCAGGAGGTGTCGGGATATCACTCAATGAGATTTGCTCGCGGGACAATAACTGCCACCCTCCAACAGTAACAATCAATGCCACTGCTGTTGTCAGTAACAGCGATCTCAGGCGACCAGTGCCTGCTGTTGTTGCTGATGACAAGGTCTCGACAGCTTCGCGGGGACGCTCCTCATTCATGTCCGCGGTCCTCTGTTTCAAATCGTTGTCCCTGTCCTCGATGCAGTGTCAGAATTCTGTCTGCTGCTCCGCCTGGGAATTGCTCCCCACCGCTGATTTCATCCGGCCAGTAGACGTCGATCTGATCAAACTGTTGTTCCCTTCCAAGACCGAAATGCAGTGTCGGAGAATGACTGGATAAGTAGCCCGTCGACGGGAGCAGAATGCGTTCAAGTTTCAGATCGGCCAAGTGCAGGACAACGCGTGCTCCTGTGGCATTGCGGTTTTTGCTGCCGTCGATGACGGAGATGCGAAGCCAGTGCCCGTTGTCTGGTGATGTATTCAAATAGAGTTTTGGCGAGCAGTTGATTCCGGTGACCAGAAGATCGCTGTCGCCGTCACCGTCGACATCACCAACGGCAAGGCCTCGAGATATTTCTGCAGACTGGGTCAGTGGATCGGCTTCACCAACGTGAACAAATTCAGCATTCCTGCCGCCCAAATAAAGTTGATTGTATTCGGAGTAATCGGCCAGGTAATCCTCCGCATCTCGCCGAGGATTCAACGGTGAACGCATGACGCGGCCGTTCACAATACACAGATCCACAAATCCATCGGAGTTAAAATCTTCTGTAACGACACCGAAACCAGTTTGCTCACGCGATGTTTCTCCGAGCACGGTCAGTGCAGTTCGGTCTGAAAACACACCGTGAGGGGTCTGCCGATACCACGTGTTGGATTCACCTCGCAAATGAGTCAGAAACACATCCTGCATTCCATCGCGATCCAGATCCGAAAGTGCTGTTCCCATGCTGGCCTGGGGACGGCCCTGAATGTCAGTCGCACAGCCCCGCAGCGAGGCCTCTTCCCGAAAGGTGCCATCCTGCTGCTGAACCCAGAGAAAGTTGGGCTCCATATCGTTGGCAACGTAGATGTCGATGAGCCGATCGCCAGTCAGATCCGTACAAATCGTTCCGAGACCGCGACCAGCCCGACTGCCAAGACCGCAAGAGATCGTGATGTTTTCAAAGGAAAATGGCAGGCCGATGCTGCCACGATTTCGAAACAGCAGGTCCGTTGTGCCGGCGAATGCCTGAGGTCCACAATAGTCAGGATTACCAGCTGTGTCCCGACACTGACTGCCAGGGAAATAGTCCACGTAGTTTGCAACAAACAAATCCAGCCAGCCGTCGCGATCAAAATCAGTGAAGGATGCTGCGGTGCTCCATCGTGAAGAGGTGAGGCCCGATTGTTGGGTGACATCGGTGAATCGAATCTGCTCTGCTGTCGAGTCGTTTCGAAGCAGCGTCAGCCCGGATGAAGACGTTGTCAGCGCGTCCTGATCACCATCATGGTCGAGATCTGCAAGCCAACACCCCATGCCGACGGTCCTGACCAGCAGCCCGGCATCTTCCGTCACATTCTGAAACGATCCATCCGGCCGCTGCTGCAATACGCCGCAGTTCAACATTTCGCCGGAATTGGAATTCGCTGGGTCCGCGCCGGCGACTGTAATCAGATCCGGAAGACTGTCGCCGTTCAGATCTCCAATCGAGCAGCCACCACCCATAATCAATGGCATTTCGAAGCTCTCGGCGGGAACACGATGCTTCAGGTTTGCCGAATCAGGCAGTGGGGCGAGGGTGAAGATCTGAGGAAGGACCGACTCCGGGGGGGCTGGCGAGGCGGTTTCCGTGACCAGAGTTCGTGGGTCAGCTTCGCAGCCAATCGCGGTGAAAGCAAACAGCGACAGCAGCATTACAAGGCGGTCGCTGACTGTCGTCTGCGAAGACGCGCTGAAAATGTTCAATTGCCAAAAACTGGTGCCAGGCATGCGAAGATCAGGTTGGTGCGAGGGAATCGTGATTGGGGTTGTGGATTGAATTCTCGCAGATCCCGTCGGCAAGGAAAGTCTGCGTGGTGCCGTTTGCAGTTCCTGACCGGCGTTCATGAGTGCGCAAAAAAGAAACCCCATGCTGCAATCAGCACGGGGTTTCGTTGCGTCCATACCCTCGACGGGGACCAGTGTGCCTGATCAACTCAGTACCGGTAGTGCTCCGGCTTGAATGGACCATTGACCGGGACGTTGATGTACTCCGCCTGGTCGTCAGTCAGTACCTCAAGCTTTGCCCCCAGCTGTCCAAGATGCAGTCGGGCCACTTCTTCGTCGAGTTCCTTGGGCAGCAGATGCACACCCAACTCGAACTTTTCTGTTTCCTGCCACAGGGCCAGCTGTGCCATGACCTGATTCGTAAAGCTGTTACTCATCACAAAGCTGGGGTGCCCGGTTGCACAACCAAGATTGACCAGCCGACCCTCTGCGAGAACGATGATCGCTTTGCCGTCGGCGTAAACATACTTGTCAACCGGACCGCCTTCGTCTGCCGCAGTCTTAATGCGGATCTTCTCGACAGATGGGTGATCGTTAAGATAGGCCACCTGAATTTCTGAATCGAAGTGACCAATGTTGCACACGATCGCCTGATGCTTCATCCGATCCATGTGCTCGCCACGGATCACGTCCTTGTTTCCGGTGGTGGTGACGAAGATGTCACCGATGGCGGCCGCCTCATCCATGTTCGTGACCTGATAGCCCTCCATGAGCGCCTGAAGTGCACAGATTGGATCGATCTCTGTGACGATCACACGTGCCCCCAGTCCGTCCATGGCGTCCGCGCAACCCTTGCCCACGTCGCCGTAGCCGCAGACAACGACAACCTTCCCCGCCACCATGACGTCGGTTGCACGCTTAATCCCGTCTGCCAGCGACTCGCGGCAACCGTACAGGTTGTCGAACTTGCTCTTTGTGACTGAGTCGTTCACGTTGATTGCAGGGACAGCCAGTTTACCGGCTGCCAGCATCTGGTGCAGTCGGTGAACGCCGGTGGTGGTCTCTTCGGAAAGACCCTTGATGCCAGCAAGCAGTTCCGGAAACTTGTCGTGAACCATCAACGTCAGGTCGCCACCATCATCGAGGATCATGTTCAGCGGCTGACCATCCGGGAAGATCAGCGTCTGCTCGATACACCAGTCAAACTCTTCCTCATTCATACCCTTCCACGCGTACACCGGGACGCCCGTCGCGGCGATTGCTGCTGCAGCGTGATCCTGAGTGGAAAAGATGTTGCAGCTGGACCACTGGACCTCAGCTCCCAGTGCGGTGAGCGTTTCAATCAGGACAGCAGTTTGAATGGTCATGTGAAGACAGCCGGCAATTCGGGCTCCCTTCAATGGCTTCTCATCACCATATTTCTCGCGGAGTGCCATCAACCCCGGCATCTCGATCTCAGCGATCTCGATTTCTTTGCGACCGAGGTCGGCTAACTCGATGTTGGCGACTTTGTATGCTGGAGAAGAGACACTGCTCATGACTTGAACTCACCTTCAAAGTGACTGCACGTGTTGCGAAAAGTTGATTATTTGGTGTGCCGGGCATGTGCAAAGCACCCCTGCCGTGTTTGTGCTCAACCGCTGTTTGATCAGAAAGTTAACTGTTGCCCGCACTGCCAAAGTATAGATTTGTCAAGCGTTTCGTCACCCAATCGCAGGGTAAAGATCTCGAAAACAGTGATTCCGGAAGAGATCCTGCATTCGCTGGGCCGGTGCGGAAGGGCGTCGGAGGCGGCTGTAATTCTTTGCCGGGTCACTTCGAAGAGCGGTGTTGACGCTTCCGAGCTGTTTCTGAAAGCAGTGTTTTTCTTAGCCGAATGACTTTCGGAGTGACTTCCACGTATTCGTCCCACTCGATGTATTCCAATGCTGCTTCCAGGCTCATATCACGGGGGGGGCGCAGCAGAATGGCGTCGTCTGCGCCGGAAGACCGAACATTGGTCAGTTTCTTCTCGCGAATGGGGTTCACAACCATATCGTTTTCCCGGCTGTTTTCGCCGATCACCATCCCCTCGTAGACGTCGTCACCCGGGTGCACAAACATGTCTGCGCGTTCCTGAAGTTTCCAGAGTGCGTAGGCGACTGCTTTTCCTCCGGCCTGCGAGACGAGCACCCCGTTTTGACGACGCGGGACTTCACCATCGACCGGCTGGTATTCCTGAAAACGGTGGTGCATGATGGCTTCGCCACGTGTGGCGTTGAGCAGTCGAGTTCGCAGTCCGATCAATCCGCGTGCCGGAATGGTGAATTCAAGATGACTCATCCCGGTGGCGGTCGTGGTCATGGTCTTGGCCTGACCCCGGCGAGCACCCACCAGTTCCATTACGGCGCCAACGTCGGCTTGCGGGACATCCACCTCGAGCAGTTCGAAGGGTTCGCAACGTTTGCCATCGATTTCCCGGATGATCACTTCCGGTTTGCCGACTGACAACTCAAAGCCCTCTCGACGCATGGTCTCAATAAGAACGGCCAGGTGCAGGACGCCGCGACCGGAAACACGGAATGCTTCCATGTCGTCTGTTTCTTCGACTCGCAGGGCAACGTTCGATTGCAGTTCACGGTAAAGACGTTCGCGGAGGTTGCGACTGGTGACGTACTTTCCGTGCTGACCCGCAAGCGGTGAACTGTTGATTGTAAACTTCATTGACAGCGTTGGCTCGTCGACCGCAATGCGAGGCAGCGGTGTCGGGCTTGATGGGTCGGCAATCGTGTCGCCAATTTCCGGATCCGGAAGCCCAATTACTGCCACAATGTCGCCAGCAGCAGCCGCGGTTGTGTCAGATCGACCAAGGTTGTCATACAACTGTACCTGTTCGACTTTCGCCAGCGTTTTGCTGCCGTCTTCCCGAAGCAGTGCGATCTGCTGTCCGGTTTGAAGACGCCCGGCGGCAATGCGTCCTGTGGCGATTCGGCCAACGTAACGTGACCACTCCAGTGAAGTGACCATCAACTGCAGCGGGTCATCGGGCCGAACCACGGGGCCCGGGATCTTATCGAGCACCATTTCCAGCAGCGGTCGAACGTCGGTTCCCTTCTGAGTGGGGTCATCGGTCGCGTAGCCCTCTTTGGCACTGGTGTAGATATACGGGAAGTCCAGCGTCGCGTCGTCGGCCCCCAATTCGACCAGCAGATCGAACGTCTCGGAAAGAACGTCGTCGGGGCGACAGTCAGGGCGGTCGATCTTGTTGATGACAACCATCAGAGCCAGGCCGCATTCCAGAGCTTTTTGCAGTACAAAGCGAGTCTGCGGTCGCGGACCCTCAAAAGCGTCGACCAGCAGAAGGGCACCGTCGGCCATCTTTAGCACGCGTTCGACCTCACCTCCGAAATCTGCGTGGCCGGGTGTGTCGATGATGTTGATCCGAACGCCCTGCCACATCATCGCGATGTTCTTGGCAAGAATCGTAATGCCCCGTTCGCGTTCAAGATCATTGGAATCGAGGATACACGTTTCAACCTGCTGATTTTCGCGGAACATTCCACTTTGACGAATTAAGCAGTCGACGAGCGAAGTCTTGCCGTGGTCAACGTGGGCGATGATTGCAATATTGCGGATGTCGGTGCGACGCAGGACTCCGTCGTCGTCGGTAGTGGCAACTGAAGAGAGGGCGGACATGGAGTAATTTCCGGGAGCGAATGAACGAACAGACAGACGACGAACAGGGAATCTGCGGCAGCGGGCGGGTGTGCGGCAGACGGGGCTGTCGCGGCGGGCGTGTGCTTTCGAGCCCCGAATCTTCCGCGAAACCGTAATCCAGCAACTGACCGGAATCGTATCGGTAAATGGGTGCAGTTCGAACATGGGGATTGTCTTTTCAGTGGAAATTCCGGACTCCCGGAGAGGAGAACGGACACAGATTGCCGCTTACTCGGACAGTGATGACTGCGAAAAACACCAGAAGATCCCCGGAAACGAATCCTCCGGCACAGTGCGGCAAGCACTGTTCGCCCCAGGCAACTTCGGAACTGCCCCCAATTCGATCATCGCATTGAGCCGCAGAGCGAAGACTCCTCTCTGCAAGGACATGCATTGCACATCTGCAAGGACATGCATTGCAGAACGCCAGACCCTCTCAGGCTTTTCCGGAGACAGTTTTTTTTCGGAGAGGCTTTCTTGGGGGGACAGGCATTGCAGCAGGACGTGGCGAAAAGACCCAGGAAAGATGGTTGCCCTGCCTGGGACAGGCATTGCAGCACGCAGGACAGGCATTTCAGTGCAGCCAGCCTCAGGCTGGGGCCCCTCCAAGGAGGCACCCTGCAAGCACGGGCATTGGTGGTCATACCTGTTCAAATCTCGCCCTGAATGCTCACTCCGATACGCACTACATCGATCTGCACTGAGCGAACTCCAAAGCTGTACGGGTTTCTTGTAGGGAGATTTGGAGTCTCCGCCCTGCACTGATCTGGAATTCAGACTTGCACCGGTCCATCTCGATTTTTCTGGCTAACCCTGTTGCAAGTACGTTTGTGCCAATCAGTGCTGATTTCATGGTGCCGGTTTTTGCATCAGTAGATTACAGAGTCTCCCGAAGGTCTTTCGGTGAAATCGAGAGGGCTATCGCAGGGGGCCAGCGACATTGGTTAGTTTTGAAATGCCGCGTTGGGCCTTAATCTGTTGAAGGCTCGAAGGAGATGTCGCAATCATCACCCCGGCGATCTGATCCTGGTTCTGAAGCTTGGTTAAGCGTGCTTCCCACACTTCTTGCTGACTGCCAATACGTTCGAGAATTCCTTTCACATCACGTGGTATTTTTGCTTTGCCGGGGCGTCCAAGGCGACCGCTCCAGTCAAGCAACTGAAGGTAAGAACGCAGATCCAACACGGTTGAGATTCCACGGCGACCGGCATCTGAACGGTGGTTGTCTCTCAGTGGGATTAACCAGAAGTCCTCGTCTTCCAGCGACTGTCTTTCGGCGGGTGGACCAATTTCAGCCTTTTTGAGCCGATCAAGAACTCCCCGTCTGCGTGCATCCTCGATGCGTTTCCGGATTGACGTATGCCGAGAAGATTCAGGGGTTTTTGCTTTACCGGCCGCCATGACATTCAAGTCGACGTATGCGAGTGTTGTCAGTAACGCTTCCTCGTCAAGAATGGCGATGCTTTTGAACCTGGCCTCCCAAAATGCACCGCGGGCGTTGTCTTCCTTATTTGCCCGGCGCGCGATGGGCTCCTTCAAACATTTCATGAACCATCCAAGATTGTTCAGCCTCCCGCGAATTCTGGTAAGCCACTGCTTGTCGTTCAGGCGATCCTGCAACCATGCCGAGGTTGGAGCTGTAGGTTTGCGATCCTTTGAACGGGGCGGAAAAAGTTGTGCCCACTTGAGTGCGACTTGCTCGTCAGACCAGGTCGCAAGCTCCCTTTCGTTCAACTTAAGAACGACGTGGAAGTGATTGTCGAGGATGCCATAACTGCAGACTTCGATCGCGAAGATCTCGGCGAGCTGTTGCAGACGTTGCTCGATCCACAGCTTGCGATGCTCGCTGCCGTCGCCACAGAGATAGAGACGCCGCACGCACCGAGAAATGCAGTGGTAGTAGGGCGTTACAGCAGAGTCAACGATTTGCTTTCGTGGGACAGTCATCTCGTGAGCCTCCGATTGTTCGTGTGTGTCATGTCGGGGCTGTGCCCAGACGATGGATGAAGTGGTTGGCAGCTGGGTTGCATGGCAGGCATGGGGGGGCTTGCAGGAAGGTCGACAGGGAACAAACGGGCTGGCGGCCGTGAATTAGACGGGGGATCGCCTGACGGGGGCGACGCGGCACCGGTGCTGTGGTGAAAAGGGTCGTCGGGGAGCCGCGATGGTGGCGTTGCAGTGCCTGTCCCTGCAAGGAGGTG
>JAFMMM010000331.1 GCA_017859815.1 Planctomycetota bacterium
GGATTTGCCTGCGGGCCAGTTTGTGAACTGGAGAACAAATCGGGCGTTTGTCGTCCGTGCGGACGGCAGTGACTGTCACGAAGTCGGGGCAACTCTGGCGAGTCAGGAGAATGAATGGACTCAGTTTGCAGGCTGGTCTCCGGACGGTAGCGAGGCCATCGTGCTGCGTCTGTTTGAGTCACCGGAAAACGCGGCATGGGAACGAGACCACCGACAGTTCCGCATGACTGAGGGCTGGCTGGTGGATTGCTGTCTGGGTAAGCCGGAGTCCGATCGTTGGGTCAATTTGACTGCAGTTGATCGCGTCAGCATTTACAACACGGGACTATTCTTTGTTCCGGATTCGGACCAACTCGGCTTTACTGCACTACTGAACGGGATTTCCAGACCGTATCTGATGAATAGTGACGGCACGGGGAAACGTGAAGCGGCATCCGGTGATGGATTTGCGTATGGCTATTCTGCATCACCGGACGGTCGTCTGATCACCTTCCATGAGAACTATCAGATCGTGCTTGCGAACGCGGATGGTTCCGGTCGTCGCCTCGTTGAAACGGGAAATCCATTCAACTTCGTGCCGCAGTGGTCGCCGGATGGACGTCTGTTGTTGTTTGTGTCAGGTGAACACTACGACTGTCATCCCTTTGTTGTTCGAGCTGACGGGGCCGGATTGCGAAAACTGGCAGATCGAGGCGGCTATCGTGGAGTGGTCGAACGATTGCAGCATCCCGATTTTCACAGTGAAAGCAGCGATGTGCCGGTCTGGGCGGCAGATGGGAAGAGCGTCTTCTATACCGCGCTGGTGAATGAGTGTGTGGAACTGATGCGTGCTGACCTGAATGGAAAAGTTCTTCAACTCACACACTCTGAAGCTGGAGTCCGACACTACCATCCGGTTCCTTCCCCCGATGGAGACTGGCTGTTGTTTGGCTCAGATCGCAGTGGAGTGATGCAGCTTTACGTGTGCGAAACCGATGGCAGTGATCCGCGGCCGATTAGTGACGTCCCCAGGGGCAGTGCTGCAATGCATGGTCACTGGCGACCCCGTCCGGAGATCGCATCGAAAGTCCGCTGAGCTTCTTCGCGGTGCAGCCCCCTCGAGCACCCCGAAAGATGGAATAGTTGCGGAATCCCAGCCGGGTCGGAATCGTTGCCGGGGAATGATGCTGGCGACTGGGATGGCTGTTCAAAGCAGAAAGAAATCCAGCGCCATCAGAAATGCCGCCACAAAAAATGCAGCACAAATGGCGAGGCCGATCGGTGTGCCAAAAAAGGCACGCAGTCCTGTGGCAAACGATTTCTGTGTCTGAAACTGAAACTGCCATGAATCGGTCCGCACGAGGTCCGCGGTGACCTGCACTTCCTCAAGTGTGTCGGAAACCACCTGGTCCTGTTCCCGCAGAACAACGCTGGTAATTGAGGAAACGGCAACCGCTTCGTTCAGTTGCCAGGTCAGACCCTCCGCGGCCGATGTGTTCGGTTTTGATCCAAGGTCAATTTTTCTTCCGCTGGTCAGCTGAATTCTGACAGCATAGTCCGGGAGAGTGTGTTTCTGATCCAGCAGAGGGAGGCCCGGGTCACGGGGCTCGTTTTCCGGATTCAGCGATGTGACCGTCACAGCGGTCAACCCGACGCTTTGCTGATAAGCAACGATGATGCAACCGAGAACGCTGAGCAGGATCACCACACTGCAAATGGATCGCATGATCTTCCAGAGATCGGACTGATCAGCAACCGATTTTTCGTCTGTACGTTCTGTCATGAGTGAGATTCCCCCCGGTCAACGTTGGGTGATTCCGCTGAGTGTTGCTGCTCTTCAATCTGTCGGTGTCATGTGCAGACCGGGACTGCCATGATGCATCAGCGATTGCGGAGGAAGGTCGCGACATTCCCGAGAAATCCCAGCAGCACCTGCCGGACATTTTCCGGAAATTCGCACTCTTCAGCGGCTGCCGTCATCAGCTGCATCCAGCGGTCTCGAGCTGCCTGGTCAACGGGAAAGGGAGCGTGTCGCATTCGTAATGCCGGGGATCCACGACGTTGCAGGTAGTCACGCGGGCCTCCGAATCGAAACATCAAAAATAAACGCAGGCGTTCTTCTGCCCCGTCCAGATCGTCAGGGGGATACATTGGTCCCAGCAGATCGTCCTGCGGGATCCGACGGTAAAACGCCGCAACCAGACGCTCAATTCGATCACCGCCGATGGCTGCGTACAGATTGTTTTCGGTGAGCGGTTCGGGCGCTGGATTGCTGGAAGCTGTCACGAGAGTTCCTTGTGCTGATTTTGGGGCTCGGCTGTGCAGGCGGATAACCGGCTGTTCAGCTTATTCTGACGGCTGGTCGTTCTGCTGTGGAGCAGGAAGTGACTGCTGTATGGCCGAAGCGACAAGCTGAGCCAGTACGTCACGGCCGGCTTCGGTGTAGTGCACGTCGTTTTCGCCTTTCTGTAACTCTTCGCGGCGATCGGCAAGGGCAGCGTACAGGTCGTTGATCTGAACGTTGTGTCGCTGCATCACTGCCACGGCCGCCCGATTGAACTCCTCGGCACGCTCGGGCGAAATCACCAGCCTGACTTTGTTCTCGGGACCGATACATGGCGGCGTTGTCACGCCAAAGATGATCCTGGCGTTTGTCTTCTTCATCTGCCGGACAATGGAATCCAGACTGGATGCGTACGTTGCAGGTGTTGCCTTCACATCCTGACTCCAGCCATACCAGTCCCACAATCCAAAATTAAAGTGGATCACATCCCAGTGACCGTCCCCCAGCCACTCGTCAATGTGTTCCGCCCCGTACGCAGACCAACGGCAGTTTGTCGCGGGGCGATGGACACTGGCCTGATCCAGGAGCAAACGACGAACACGGGTGGTGTAGCCAATCGAAATGGAGTCGCCGATGACCAGGACACGCGGCTTTCCCCGATCATCCTGCGGATTTGCGAAGGGCTGCTGCAACGGATCAGGCTTTGACGCCTGCTGGGCTGGCAGGATTTGCGGTGACAGGAGCAGGCTGAACACCACCACACTGATTCTGAGCAGAAAGCGTCGAGTAAGGCATTTTGCAAATCTTCTACTGATTCGTTGCATCATCAGGCTCTTCCTTTTCAGCACGTTGTGGTACGTAGTTCCCTGAAGGGTATTGCTTACTGGGCGTGCAGTCACCACCTGGAGTCTTGAGCGACGCGATCAATCAATCAGTTGGATTCGTCTCAACAGCTGTGGTCCCTGTGGTGATTTCAACCTCACCCGCTCTTTTGTTTCCAGATCCACCAGGACCAACTGGCAGGTGGAGATGCAGTTCCAGTGCAGCGTTTTCCCGTCGTCGCTTTGAAAATCTTCACGGGTCAAAACGACTTCAGTCGGTTGCTGTCCTTCAAATGTCCGCACACAGGTGAACGAACCCAGGTTCTGCTCTCGACTCAGGAATTTACTGTCCAGTGTGATCCGCAGGGCGTAGCGACGTCCCCGCGGATGCAGTTGAATTTGCAGACGACGATCGTCGGCACGGTCCAGCCGGGGATCCTGAAAGCAGTAGCTGGTGATGGTATCATCGTCTCGCGAACTCCAGTTGGCCGTTCCGGACGAGAAATCTTCCACGGGGCGATCGGCCTCTTCCAGCTGCTGCAGGGCTCGCAAATTGACGTTGGCCGGCACGATCGCGAGTTCCTTCGAATTGATGATGACTGTCGAGGTTTCGCCACGTTCCAGTGTCTCCTGTTGCAGCAGGCGGTAACGACACATCGCGAAGACATACAGCGGCAGCTCCGGCTTTGTCGGCAGGCTCACCGACCAGGTGCCTTCCTGCTCTTTCGCATCTGCCTGAATCCAGAATCGAGTGCGGGAATTCGGGTCATAGCTGTAATAGATCTCTGTGTTCTGCAGCCGATCGGCGGCGGCCGGCGTGACTGAAAATGTGGCCAATTGATCCGAGAGTTGAAACTCGGATTCCGGCGTGGGGGGGATCTGTTGCGCCTCTCCCTGCAGATATTCGCGGAACCAAAGGTTCAACAAGGCCCACTGCTCCGGACCGGGACCGTGATTCTGGTGAATGTTCGTGCTGACTCGCCAGTTCTGATGGGGAATCAGCTGCATTGACTGATTGATGCGTTCGAAGGTTGAGTGGAAATCGTTGCTGGAACTGATGAACGCGACCGGACAGGTTACTCGCGGCCAGTAAACCGATGGATCCAGTGTGGCGGCATAGCGGCTGGGGTCGCGAAAATGATTCGCGATACCACTGCCTGTGATTCCCCCCGGAAAGTCAATGTGCTTGAAGCCGCTGCCACCGACAAATGGGGCGACGGCTTTGAGGCGTGGATCGGTGGCCGTGAGTGCGGTAATCATGCCGCCCATGGAATAGCCGGAAAACCCAATCCGGTCCGGGTCCACCTCGGGTTGCTGTTCCAGAAAGGTGATCGCACGACGTGCCGCCAGCGCCAGCAGGAACCAGTTACTGTTTCGCGGGCTGGGAACCGGGTCGATGGAGAATTCATCGGGCTGCAGATTGCGTTTCCAGCCCTGCCGCAGAGCTTTGGAATAGAAACGGGGGCCCTGCGTCGGGTCAACACGACCCCAGTCTGTATTTTCTTCGATGTCTGTTTCGAGCGGTCGACCGAGCCAGTTGATGTCCAGTGTGGCAAAGCCCTGGCTGGCGAAGTAGCGGCCCCGATTGCGTTCCGCCCGCTGGCCACCTCCATGGCTCCAGACAAATGCGGCATTGCGACGGCCATTGGCCGGGAAGGAATAGTAGGCGGCGATGCGAGACTCCGCTCCGCGAAATTCTCCGACGCGGAATGTGACGTAACGTGTCACGATGTCGTCAGCCTGCCACTCCCTGATGATTCGAATCTGCAGCGGTTCACGGCGAGCGTCATAGTCTTTCCAGAGATCCACTGCGTTCCAGGCAACTTCCGCTTCACTCCATGGTGTGAGGCTGTCTGCGGCCGTTGCTGTGGAGAAGAAAAAGACCAGCCAGCAGAATCTGGACAGGCCGACAATCCGGTGTTTCATCATGCAAAAAAATCCCATCTGCGGTTGCAGAACGTGATCGGACAACGCTGATGATGTTGGCACCCGCGCGGTGCTGCCAAACACAACGTAAGAAACTCAGTTGGGCGAAGTTAGGGAATAACCTCGACCGTGTGGAGTGTGCTGTTTCTATTCTTTGCCGCGGCGCTTTTTCTGCCTGGGCTTCGCGCTTCGATCCGCCGAGGATTTTGGTTTCATGTCCCATGCGTTTGCCGCGCGCGGCAGGTAGCGAGGCTGAGCGTCCTGTGCCGGCATGGCGGCAACCGCTTCCCGCAGAATCTTCAGTGATGCGGCTGCTGCTGCCGGGCCGGTACCGTCTGCTGCAAGCAGGTTGGTCTGTTCCAGCGGATCCTGCTGCATGTCGTATAACTGGTCAATCTGCCCTTGTTCGTTGACCCAGACTTTCCAGCGTTTGTCACGCAGCACGCGGCCAACGTAGGGGGTCTGTCCGTGGATGCCACGCTCGTCGAAAACGGCAGCGCCGTGTCCCATTGCCAGAATCCATTTCCGCGGTGTGTCATCGGCTTTGCCAAGAATGACCGGCGCGATGGAGACTCCATCCGAAACCGTGTCGGCAGGGAGTGTCGCTCCACCCAGTTCGGCGAACGTCGGCAGCAGATCGCTGAAGTCGGTCAGTGCGTCGGTTTCGCTGCCGGCAGCGACCGTCCCCGGGCAATTCACAATAAAGGGTTCTGAAACGCCGCCTTCGTATTTGCTGGCTTTACCACCCGAGGGACGCACGCCATTGACCGTTCCCCGCAGGTTGCCGGAGGTGCCGTTATCCGTTGTGAAAATAATGAAGGTGCGTTCGCGAATCTTCAGCTCATCAAGTGTATCAACGAGACGACCCACAAGGTGGTCTGTGTGACGCACCATCGCACTCAGTTTTTCCCGACCAGTCTTCACATCCGGCTCTGACGGAGTATGGACCAGCGGGCCGTGAGTGAGCGCCATCGGAAAGTACAGGCACATGGGCTTGTCATGATTGGCTTTCATAAAGTCAATCAGATAGTCCGCATAAACATCCGGCCCGAACTCCCCCCGCCGCGTGCAACTGCCCTGGGG
>JAFMMM010000040.1:0-9893 GCA_017859815.1 Planctomycetota bacterium
CGCCGCTTTTTTTTTTTGCCAGCCTCGCGACATAGGCGGATCGTCGGAATCCGTACATCCGGTGAGAAAACGTCCGGAAAGCTTCGAATAATCGCTACGCTTGCCTGCTCCTTTCCTCGGAACCTTATTAGGGTGGTGTCAATATCTCAACTAAGACTTCCCCGTCATCAGTCGAAACGTCAGGACTCGCCCGGGTATGGGCGGGCGCACTGCGACCCGTACTGGATCGATCCACTCTTGTCACTGGGGAAGTTGAATGTCGTCGCAAACTGATAAATCCATGGCAGACGCCTCGCTGCAGCAGATGCGGCGCCATATCGAAGAGGCCTTATCAGCTTCGGTTCATCACGCGTCGCTGGCACAGCAATACCTTGCTGTGGCTCGTCGTTTTTCGGCTCTGGCTGACCAGCAGCTGTCGGTTGAGCCGCGGCCTGCAGTCACCCCTGTCGGAGAGACAGAGACAGCATCCGACCTACTCCAGTTGTCAGGGTTGAGGTCTGTCAGGGGGGGCGCTTCTGCGGGTGCAGAAAAAGCGGATCGCACGGAGGCGGGGGCGGGCAGGATTTCGCAGGCGGCCCCGTTAGCTCGCACGAGCGTTGAGTCACTTCAAGCCGAAGCAGAAACGCTGGCCGGCAGCAGGTTGGATTTTCAACCGGCGGAAGCGCAGTCGATAGACATGGCGTCCGAGTTGGGTGAGCCACCTTTACCGCCGCAACAGGCGACGTCCCTGCAGGTGATGCCGCCGCAACAGCAGCAGCGGCAGCAGCGCAGTCGGCGGGGATCCGGAACAGGGAGCAAACGAGATGTTGCTGGAGTGATGGAGCGGGCGATGATGGCTGAACCTCAGGCAGAGGCGGTGCTGTTGCCTGCTGCACGCTCGGCTTCCGGTTCCGCATCTCGGGCTGGTCTGCGCCGCCGCAGGCTTCGTGAAGAATTACGCTTGCAGCGGGGGCCTGTGGTCGCAAGTTTGTCATTCACCGCCATGACTTTGCTGGTGCTGGGCTGGTTTCAGCTGGAGGTGAGTTTACCGCCGCTGTTGTCTCCCCTGATTGCCACGGTTGATGATGGCGAGGCCGAAATTGCTGGCGCAGAAGAGATGATTGTGGAATCAGAGGAACTGCAGCCGGTACTCATTCCGGAGGCGGTCCCGGACATCCCTGACACAGTCTCAGCGTTCATTCCGAATCAGTCGCTGGAGAACTCAGAGCCTGAACTGCAGATCCCGCCGACACCGTGGGAGAAGTCTCTGGTTGATACCACTGCTTCGTCCGGAACAAGGAGTCAGGTTGCGGTTGCTTCAGATACCGGACTCAGTCGGCAGAAGTTGATTGAAAAATACGGTGGCAGTGCAGCCAGTGAGAGTGCGGTGGAGCAGGCTCTGGAATGGCTGGCGGGTTGTCAACGTCGCGATGGCAGCTGGGATTTTCCGGCGATTGGCGAGTGCAGTCATCGTGGTCGGGAAGAGAATTCGATCGCTGCGACATCCTATGCGTTGTTGCCATTTCTCGCGGCCGGGCAGACTCACCGCAGCGGCGATTATCAGAAACTTGTGCAGGGGGGCTTACAGCATCTCCTGAGATCCGGTGTGAAAGTCCCAGCGGGTTTGGATTTGCGGGGGGTCCTGAATCAGGGGGACGACGATTCGGAACCTGGCTACGCTTACTACACACATGGAGCGGCGACATTGGTTCTGTGCGAAACGCTCGCTCGAACCGGGGATCGAGCGTTGAGACGTGTCTGCGAACAGGCGGTTCGGTTTCTCGTCGTTTCTCAGGACCCTGTCGGCGGGGGCTGGAGATATTCGCCTCGACAGCCGGGATCCACTTCGTGCACGGCGATACAGATCATGGCTTTGTCAGCGGCCCGCAACGCGGGGATCGCGGTGCCTGCCGGGACGTTTCAACTGGCAGGTCATTATCTGGATACTGTGGCCATCGACGGCGATGGTCGTTATGGCTACGAAACAGAAAAGAAGGCGTACCAGATTTCACTGACTGCAATGGCTCTGAAGAGTCGGATGTCGCTTGGCTGGGGGCGGGAGGACGGCGATCTTGCCGCCGGGATCAAACTCCTGGACCGTCGCGGGCCGTATGACAACCTTTACTATTGTTACTTCGCCACGCAGGTTCTGAAGCGTTGGGGAGGGCCGGAGTGGGATCGCTGGAATGAGCGAATGCGGGACGATCTGGTACGGACTCAGGAGCAAACAGGGGCTGCATCCGGCAGTTGGACCCCGCGTGACAGAGCCGGTTTCAGCATTGCCGGTGGGCGGTTGCTGACGACCTGTCTGGCGGCGTTGACACTGGAGGTTTACTATCGTTACCCTGGCAGTCAGTTGACAGAGGAACAGGCAGTCAAAGAGTCTGTGGCGGAAGAACTGGTCGATCCGGAATGAAGAGAATCCGGCGAGCAGTCGCCGGAGTAGCCTTCCGGGAAGTTGACAAAGCGGGTCTTAAAGAAAGAAAACAGGTACAAACAGCCAACTCCTGAGAGAAATCCTTACCGCAACTGGGAATCTTACTGGGGTTGCCGCTCGAACATTCCGAACATTTAGGCTACACTCCGCGATTCGCTGTACATTGCTCCGCACGCGTGCAATTCTGCACGAAGGCGCTTCATGACGCAGGACATTGGTTTCCGGCAGACCCTCTGCTGGCTGTCCGCGATCGATACAAACAAGTTTTTTTGCTGGTAAAAGGTGTGGTTTCCATGTTCGCTGTAATTGAAAACGGCAGTCGTCAGCATCGTGTCGAGAAGGGTTCTTTCCTTTCGGTGGATTTCTGCAGTGAGACGGAAGCCGGTCACACAATTACTTTCGACCGCGTGTTGCTTGCCAACGGCGGCGGTCCCAGCGTGATTGGGGCTCCGACGATCGACGGGGCAACTGTCACTGGCGAGGTCGTGATTGCTGAGGAAAAGGGGCCGAAACTGGAGATCCAGAAGATGCGCCGCCGCAAGAACTCAAAGCGTCACACGGGTCACCGCCAAAAGCACACACGTGTGAAAATCACCGAGATCAGCGTTCCCGGACTGCAGGTCGTGGAATCAGAAGAAGCTGCCGAACAGGAAGAATAGCAAATACGGGAAGATTGGTTGGGTAATGCGAAGGCGGGTTGTTTCTGCAACTCGCCTTTTTGCTGCGCGTGTGAGTTGCGTCCAGACTTCTGCTTGCTGCATTCCGGCGATGATCCTGACCAATCCAGCCGACCGTCCGGTTCTGGTGACTCTTTGCCCCCGATTTTTTCTGGGTGGTATGATTGTCTCGTCGCTGTTCACATTGGTGCTGATTCCCATTGGCTTCAGCCTGGTCATTGATGCCGAGGCGATTCTGCGGCGTCGCAGGGGCAGGACGAATTTGGGCGAAGAGGCCGTCGCGGATTTGCATGCTGTTCCACCAAACCCCACTTTGTGCAGTAAATTCCCGAGAAGGGGGAGTTATTCCGGGAAACGGCAGTTCTTTTGAATTCGCCCGCTGCTCTGTTTAGTATTTCGGCCGCTGAAGTCATTTTGCCGATGCTGAGTACCTGGCAGGATCTCAGCAAAGACGGGTCCCGCGGTTCTTTTCTCACACGGAAAAGGTGCGTCTGCGGTGGACGAAATTGATTTGCTCCCACAAGTGTCTCGTTGCTTTCAGGAACTTCTTTTATGCTCAATGTTGCTGCCTCCGGCGAACTCGATTTTCTTTCCCTTGGTGCAATGATTCATCGGCTTGATCCGGGCATCATTCCGTTCCGCAAGGCAAACCAGTGTTCGATCCACGTCAGCGGTGGCGAGTTCAACTGTGCTGCCAACCTTGCCGACTGCTTCCAGCTGAAAACCGGGATTGCAACAGCAATGGTCAACTACCCAATTGGGGAGTTGATTAACGAGCGAGTTCGAGCGATGGGTGTGCGCCCGTTTTACAAGCGGTTCGATCATGACGGGGTCCGTGGACCAAACATGGCGACGGTTTACAGTGACCAGGGCCATGGCGTTCGGGCACCGATCGTGTTCTACAACCGCAGCAATGAAGCGGCCGGAATGTTGAAGCCCGGTGATTTCGACTGGGACGCCATCTTTGCCGGCGGTGTTCGCTGGTTCCACAGCGGTGGAATTTTTGCGGCACTTTCGCCAACCACACCGGAAGTCATTATTGAGGGCATGAAAGCGGCTCGTGCGGCAGGGGCCGTGACGTCCTTTGATCTGAACTATCGTGCCAAGTTGTGGCAGATCAGCGGTGGACTGGACAAGGCTCAGGACACTTTGAATCGCATCGTGGAGCATGTGGACGTGCTGGTTGGCAACGAAGAAGACCTGCAGAAGGGACTGGGTCTCGAGGGACAGGACGTGGAATCTCACTCCAAGCTCGACCCATCCGCTTTCTTTGGGATGATGGAAGAAGTCGCTGCGAAGCTGCCGGGGGTAAAAGCTGTTGCAACCACATTGCGGGAAGTGGAGTCCACGAATCGCCACAACTGGAGTGCTGTGTTGTGGGCGGGTGGACAAACCTACCAGGCAAAAACCATGAAGCTTGACGTCGTCGATCGAATTGGTGGTGGTGACGGTTTCGCCTCAGGTTTGATTTACGGACTGCTGAGTGGCAAAGACCCGCAGACCGCCCTCGATCTCGGCTGGGGGCATGGCGCATTGCTGACGACCTACCCCGGCGACACGACCATGGCAACGATTGGTGAAGTTGAGGCTGTCGCATCCGGCGGTTCCGCACGGGTTCAGCGTTGATTCTGGCAGGGCCTGCTCTGCGTCTTCGATCATTTGATCCGGCTGCCCGGCGCAGCCGAGCTCAGTTTATTCAGCGTGCCGGGACGCGTCTGTGGTTTGTTTCAATCCGAAGTGCACTGAATTATGTCGAAGCATGATATTGGTTTAATTGGTTTGGCCGTCATGGGTCAGAACCTTGTGATGAACATGGCCAACAAGGGCTTTTCTGTTGGTGTCTACAACCGCACCACAGAAACGACTCACGAATTCCTGAACGGTCTGGGAAGTCGGCCCGAGGGAGTCGTGGAAGAAGGCACTGAAGATCGAATCGCCGGTTATGACACGCTGGAAGATTTTGTGAACAGTCTGGAATCACCGCGACGGGTCATGATCATGGTGAAGGCCGGCGGACCGGTGGATGCTGTCATCAGCCAGCTGAAACCTCTGCTCGATCAGGGTGACATCATCATCGACGGTGGGAACGCAGACTACACAGACACCAACCGCCGGCATCAGGAACTGGCCGCTGAGGGATTTCGGTTCATCGGAACCGGTGTTTCCGGTGGAGAAGAAGGCGCGCTGAAGGGCCCCAGTATTATGCCCGGCGGACACCCGGAGGCGTGGCCCTACGTCAAGGATGTGTTCCAGAAGATCAGCGCCAAAGTTGGTGACAACGCGGATATCCCCTGCTGTGAATGGGTTGGTGAAGCCGGTGCCGGGCACTACGTGAAGATGGTGCACAACGGAATTGAATATGGCGACATGCAACTGATCTGTGAAGCCTACTACATTCTCAAGTACGGCGTTGGACTGACCAACCAGGAACTCTATGAAGTATTCCGTGACTGGAACGAAGGCGAGCTTGAAAGCTATCTGATTGAAATCACACGTGACATCTTCACCGTCAAGGACTCAGAGTCTGACGCGGACCTGGTGGATATGATTCTGGACACTGCCGGGCAGAAGGGGACGGGCAAATGGATGAGCCAGCATGCTCTTGATCTGGGTGTGCCGACGACACTGATTACCGAAGCTGTCTTCGCTCGCTGCCTGTCAGCACAAAAGGATGCTCGCGTCCGCGCAGAGGCCGTTCTGTCCGGACCAGACACAACGTTTGATGGCGATCGTGCACAGTTTATCGATGATGTTCGTCAGGCACTGTACGCATCCAAGTTGTGCAGCTACGCACAGGGCTATGTTCAGTTGGATGCTGCGGCGAAGGAATTCGGCTGGAAGCTGGAAAATGGCCCTATCGCTCTGCTGTGGCGAGGTGGCTGTATTATCCGCTCCCGATTCCTCCAGGACATCAAAAAAGCCTTCGACAAGAATCCAGAACTGGAAAACCTGCTGCTGGATGACTTCTTCCGCGATGCCGTGGAAAAGGCTCAGCCAGCATGGCGCCGGGTTGTCTCCACAGCCATCCAGTTGGGGCTTCCTGTCCCAGGGTTTTCTGCAGCCCTCACCTATTTCGACGGCTATCGTCGTGGGCGATTGCCAGCAAATCTGTTGCAGGCTCAGCGAGACTACTTTGGAGCTCACACGTACGAGCGGACGGATCGTCCGCGTGGCGAGAAGTTCCACACCGACTGGATTCGCGAACGCAGACTGTCCTGAACCGGAATCCGTGCGCAGCCCACGGTCCGCCGATTGCAGCCATGAAGAGACTCCCGAACGGGAGTCTCTTTTTTTTTGCCGCAGTTTCCTGCGGAAAAATGTAGCCTACGCTACGGTTCTGCTGGACGCCCGTCGCGAGATAATGTAGCCTGCGCTACGGTCCTGCCGTCGCATTTTCTGAGTTCAGAATCCTTCGAGCACTGGTGAGTGGATGGTGTTTCCAAAAGACATTGATGAGTGTCAGGCTGCGTTGCGTGTACAGCGGCGAATTGGCCGCGGGATTTGGCTGCTGTTGTTGAGTGTGTTGATTCCTGCAGGCTGTGAGCGCAGGTTGGTTGAGGAATCTGAATCAGGACGGATTCGCATTGTTGCATCGGTCGGAATGGTTGCCGATCTGGTTCGTCGTCTGGTGGACGACGACGTTGAAGTTTCCCAGATGATGGGCAGCGGGGTGGATCCTCACCTTTACCAGGCAACTCGCGATGACATTCGCAGTTTGATCTCGGCGGATCTGATTGTGGCTGTTGGTCTGCACCTGGAGGGGCGGCTGCAGGATACGTTTGAACGTTTACAGAAGAGTCGCCCGGTACTGTTTCTTGGTGATTCAGTCCCGCAGGATCGTCTGCTGGCAGAAGAGGGCTCGGTCGGGGTTCCGGATCCGCATTTGTGGATGGACGTCTCGTTGTGGAGTCTGGGGCTCGCCGCTCTGGAGGATCAACTTTGTCGTCTTCTCCCGCAGGCGACAGAGAGGATTTCTGTGCGGCGAGTTGAGCTTGAGCGGGAGTTGTTGCAATTGCATGAGTACGGCGTTCGCAGCGTTCAGACGATTCCTGCGACACGGCGTGTGCTTGTGACTTCTCACGACGCATTTCGATACTTTGGTCGTGCTTACGGGCTGGAAGTGCTCGGAATACAGGGGATTTCGACTGACTCCGAGGCTGGTTTGTTTCGGATGAATCAGTTGGTGGACATCCTTGTGCAGCGTGAGATTGCGGCGGTTTTTGTGGAATCGAGTGTCCCGCGTCGCAGCATTGAAGCGTTGATCGAGGGCGCCGCAGATCGCGGCGTGCGGGTCCGCATCGGCGGGGAATTGTTCTCGGACGCCATGGGGCCTGCGGGCACATTTACCGGTACCTATCCGGGAATGCTGGACCATAATCTGACCACTGTCGCGCTGGCGTTGGGAGGACAGGCTCCGAAACGCGGGCATGCCGGGCGGTTATCTGCTGAGGGTGATGAACATGAGTGAGACCGCTGTTCCACTTTCGATACGGGATCTGACAGTAGCTTGGCATCGAAAGCCGGTGATCTGGGATGTTGAGTTTGATGTCAGCGCTGGCGAACTTGTGGGCATTGTCGGACCCAACGGGGCAGGAAAGAGCACACTGCTGAAATCGGTGATGGATCTGATCCCGCGAGTCTCAGGACGGATCGAGATTTTTGGTCGTCCGTGGAAGGATCAGCGTCAGCGTGTGGGATATGTGCCGCAGCGAGAATCTGTGGACTGGGATTTTCCGGTCAGTGTTCTGGATGTGGTCACGATGGGTTTGTTTGGACGAATCGGCTGGCTCCGGCCGGTTTTGAAGCGGCATCGGGAAGCTGCACAGCGAGCACTTGAGCGAGTCGGGATGGGGGAATATGCGGATCGCCAGATTAGTCAGCTTTCCGGGGGACAGCAGCAACGCACCTTTCTCGCCCGGGCTTTGGTACAGGAAGCGGATCTCTATCTGATGGACGAGCCGTTTGCTGCGGTCGATGCAGCTACAGAAGAGACGATTGTGGAGATTTTGAGGGAGATGCGTGCATCCGGACGTACTGCGATTGTGATCCATCACGACCTGCACACAGTTCCGGAGTACTTTGATTCGGTGATGATGCTGAACATGCGAGTGGTCGCACAGGGAAAGACGGAAGATGTGTTCACACGGGAGAATCTCGAACGCACATATGGTGGTCGGCTGACCTTGCTGGAGGAAGCGACGGAGGCCATGAGACGTCAGGAGAAGAGTCTGTGAGTGGGCACTCGGTGGTTCAACACTTCCTGACGTTGCGGCTGCTGCCAGCGTTACTTGTGTTCAGTTTGGCCGCGGAGCGGCTCGCTGCGGAAGAGGTTGATGTTGCGGGGGAGCAGGGGGCATCCGGTTTGCGGGTCATCCTGCTGCAGGACTACAACACGCGAGTCGTCCTGTTTGGTGCAACCGTCCTTGGTCTTGCGTCCGGGGTGACCGGCAGTTTCACGCTGCTCCGCAAGCGAGCA
Organism: Planctomycetota bacterium; assembly: GCA_017859815.1. GTDB lineage: Bacteria > Planctomycetota > Planctomycetia > Planctomycetales > Planctomycetaceae > SXXK01. The sequence goes on from JAFMMM010000040.1 coordinate 8,570, forward strand.
TTGACGGGGGATGCATTGAGTCATGCCTCGCTTCCGGGAGTTGGTCTGGCCTTTCTGCTGGCCCCTGCGATGGGGGTCAGTCCAAAGTCATTATCGGTGTTACTGACCGGTGCTGCGATCAGTGGGATGATTGGTGCGGCGACGATTCTGTTCATTCGTCGACTGCCTCGATTGAAGGAAGATGCAGCGCTGGGAATTGTGCTGAGCGTGTTTTTTGGCGGTGGTGTGGCGATTTTGACCGTAGTTCAGCGGACTGCTGAGGGGCATGCTGCGGGGCTGGATTCTTTTATCTACGGTCAGACTGCCGCGATGACGTCCGGAGATGCGTTTGTCATTGCGGTAACAGGGCTTCTGACGATCGCTGTTCTGTTGGCGGCTCGCCGTCCACTGACGCTGCTGTGCTTTGATGAGGGGTTTGCGGCCTGTCGAGGTTACTCCACATTCCTGCTCGATCTTCTGTTAATGGCGTGTGTGGTCCTGATCACGATGATCGGTCTCAGAGCGGTTGGCCTGATCCTGATGATTGCCTTATTGATTATCCCGGCAGCAGCAGCTCGATTCTGGACTGAAAGTCTGCCGCGAATGATTGTGATTGCAGCATTGATCGGTGGATGTTCCGGTTTCACGGGTGCGTTGATCAGCGCGCTGGCACCGGGGTATCCATCGGGGCCTGTCATTGTGCTTGTGTGCGGCCTGCTGTTTTTTCTGAGCTTCCTGGGGGGGACATCCCGTGGTGTTTTGATTCGTTCGGTGCGGCGTCGCCGACTGAACGACTCGATTGACAGAGAGCATCTCCTGCGAGGAATCTGGGAATTGCGTGAAGGTGATGCCTGCGGAGTTTCAGAGCCGCCAAGCCCGGCGGCCGGAGCAGAGGAATTATTGAAGATCCGCAGCTGGAGCGTCAGTCTTCTTTCGCGCCAGATTCTGCGGGCAGCGCGAGAGGGGCTGGTTTTCCAGCGATCTGATGGTGCGGTGGTACTAACCGATCGCGGGCGAATCGTTGCCGAGCGACTGGTCCAGAACCATCGTCTGTGGGAGCTGTACCTGATCACTCATGCTGATGTGGCAGCCGGCCGCGTAGATCGTGAAGCGGATGCCATTGAGCATGTTCTGGAGCCGGAGCTGATCGAGCGCCTGAAGAAGCTGCTCTACAGTCGGTCTGCTGCACCCGGTATTCCGTCCAGTCCGCACCCACTGGAATCTGCCACACCTGTCGTCTCCGAAAAACTCGATACGGCGGAGGGGGGAGCATGATGAGTGGGGTTGTCTGGACGCTGCAGTACGACGGTCTGATCATGCTGGCGGGCGTGCTGTGTGCGGTCGC
>JAFMMM010000040.1:9903-23137 GCA_017859815.1 Planctomycetota bacterium
TTCCGATCTGGTCGCGGCATCACTGCCAGGGAATTTTCTGGTACTGCGTCGGATTAGTCTGCTTGGCGATGCCGTGAGTCATGCGGTTCTTCCGGGGATTGCGGTGGGTTTTTTACTGACAGAAAGTCGAACCGGAATCCCGGTCTTTCTGGGCGCCGTGGGTGCGGGCCTGTTGACGGCCGTGCTTACCGAGTGGATTCGCAGTGTGGGTGCAGTAGACGAAGGCGCTGCCACGGGGGTGGTCTTTACAATTCTGTTCGCTGTGGGATTGATTCTGATTGTTCGCACGGCGGATCGAGTGGATCTGGATCCGGGGTGTGTGCTGTACGGTTCGCTGGAAGATTCACCATTGCACACCGTTTCATTTGCAGGGTTCGAGGTGCCTCGCATTGTGCTGATTCTTGGCGGCGTCGTGATTGTGAATCTGTTGTTTGTAGGGGTGCTGTTCAAGGAATTGATGATTTGCTCCTTTGATCCAGGTCTGGCCACGACGGAGGGATTCAGTGCTCGATTACTGCACTATCTGTTGATGGTGGATGTTGCGATTACAGCTGTCGCCTGTTTTGAAGCGGCCGGAAACATTCTCGTCGTGGCAATGTTCATCGTTCCTCCTGCAACAGCGATGTTACTGACAACGCAGTTAAAAAGGATGATTGCATTGAGTGCCGGGCTGGCTGCAATGTCGGCGATGATGGGCGATTTTGGGGCGACATTTGTGACCACGTGGATGGGTTTTGGCAGTACCAGCACAGCCGGAATGATGACACTCAGTGCCGGGCTGCTGTTTCTTGCCGCAGCACTGTTTTCGCCGCAGACTGGCGTGCTGTCGAGAATCTTTTCACGCCGACGACTGGGGCTGCGGATTTTGCAGGAAGATGTGCTGGCGTTTCTGTATCGAATGCGCGAGCAGCAGCAATCGGGGGCGAGTACAGAATTGCTGCAGACTCGCCTGCTGGCATCATCGGTCTCACTGGGTTTGATTCTGCGGCTGCAGCGGTGGCGGGGAATTCTGGAGTCGGGCCGTGATGGCTGGGTACTGACTGATCGGGGGATTGACGTTGCGGCCTCGCTGGTCAGATCACATCGACTTTGGGAGAGCTACCTGGTGACCGGCGGCATTTCACCGGATGTCATTCATCGACAGGCCGAGAAGCTGGAGCACTATACCGGCCACAGTCTGCAACAGAGGCTGGACAATCAAACAGATGCTGCTGACACTGATCCTCACGGACGACCAATCCCACGTTCGACCGATCAGGGTGAGGGTGAGGCTTGAGGGGGCGGGTTATCTGCTTCGGCGAATCGAGAAAGTGTGTCCCTGAGCAGATCTGACAGGCCGGAATCCTTCAGGAAGGTCTCAGCCGAAACCCCCTGTTCGCGAACGGATTGCAGAGTTTCGGAATCCAGACGTTTCGCCAGGCGGACTCCATCGCTTCCCCGGATCAGCGGATGATGAGCGTATTGCGGAACAGGCAGGTCAAGCAGGGCCTGCAGCAGCCTGTGAACATGCGTTGAGTCGCGCAGATCTTCGCCGCGGATGACATGCGTGATGTTTTGCAGAGCATCATCGACTGTGACGCAAAGATGGTAGCTGCACCCGATATCTCTGCGTACGAGGATCACATCTCCCAGGAGATCTGGCTGAACAGGTTGGGGACCATTGAGAAGGTCGTTCCAGATCAGATTTCCGCCAACCCGATCGACTGCCCGTTCCACGTTGAGTCTGAGCGAGTAGTCGTGCCCGGCTGAGATTCGTTGTTGTTGTTCAGATTCGGTCAGTCGTCGGCAGGTGCCTGGATAGGCCGTGGGCTGGTTGTCCTGGGGAGCGTAGCCAGCGGCCTCGAGTTCCCGCTGAATTTCCCGACGGGTGCAGAAGCAGGGGTACAGCAGTCCCAGATCGAAGAGTTGATCCGCCATCGATTGATACATCGCCAGATGATCGGACTGGTGTCGGACAGGATCCGCCCATTGAATTCCCAGCCAGCGCAGATCCTGTTTCATGATGTCGTCGAATTCGGGACGACACCGCTGTTGGTCGATATCTTCCATCCTCAGCACAAATTTCCCCATCTTGCGCCGTGAGAAGTGCCATGCCAGCAGGGCCGAGAAGGCATGTCCGGCATGAAGTTTTCCAGTGGGGCTGGGAGCAAACCGTGTGATCATGGTTGGAGAATTCGTCGGTGGTGGCTGCTGCTCAGATGAGACGGTTCTGCGTCTGTGATTTGACGAGGGAAAAATGAACTCCGCGTCAGGATAGGGAACACGGCGTCAGATCCCAAGACAGACGCCTGTTCAGCGATCAGTAACCGCGTGCAAGAAATGCCCCTCGGGAGCGGGAACAAGTCACAGTCGGGCGATATGCTTTCTACCGACAGGTCACATTTAACCACCGTGGAAGAACAAGAGATGCCGATCTCTCATCAGTGTCCTCAATGCAAGATAATGATGAAGCTGAAATCTGAGACAGCGGGGCGAAAAATCCGCTGCCCCGGATGCCGGGCTGTTTCAAGGGTTGGGCAGGAAAACGCGTCAACGAATCAAATGCCTCGCACAATTTCGGAGTCCGATCATCTGCAGTCTGCAGGGATTCAGGAGGCCGTTTCAGCGGCTGCTGCGAATTCAACAGCAGCCGACTCTCAGACTCTGACTCGGGGGGACATCGGGGAGAAGATAGATCGCGCTTTTCAGGGGGCACGTATTGAACCGGTGCGGGTCACGCTTGTCTATCGGCTGGGGACGGCTCTGGCCGCGATGCTGATGGTTTTGCTGCCACTGATTTATGTGGCAATGATTGTCATGGTGGCCCTGGTGGTCTTTCAGCACGGCTCATCAAACTGGGTGATTGTGCAGAAAGCGGGGGAGGGGACTCGCAGTGCGCGTGCGATGGTCGGGGCATTTATGCTGTATCTGGCTCCGATTCTTGGTGGCGTCACTTTAGTGTTCTTCATGCTGAAACCGTTCTTTGCAGGGCAGTCGGATGGATCAGGTCGGCGGTCGCTGAAGCCATCCGACGAGCCGGAGTTATTCGACTTTGTACGACGGATTTGTCGGGCCGTGCATGCTCCCACCCCCAGCAGAATTGATGTGGACTGTGACATCAATGCCAGTGCTCGATTCCAGCACGGGCTGTTCAGCTTTCATGGCAATGATCTGGTTTTGACAATTGGACTGCCGCTGGTCGCCGGGATGAGTGTGCGTCAGTTTGGAGGTGTCCTCGCACACGAGTTTGGCCATTTTTCCCAGGGAGCCGGAATGCGTCTCTCGTTTGTCATTCGCACGATCAATTACTGGTTCCTGCGGGTTGTTTACGAGCGCGATCACTGGGATGAGCGACTGGAGCAGCTTTCCGGAAGCCTTGATATTCGCATTGGCTGGATATTGTACTTTGTTCGCTTCTGTATTTGGTCGACTCGAAGAATTCTGTGGGGGCTGATGATGACTGGTGATGTCGTCTGCAGCCTGTTGTTGCGACAGATGGAGTTTGATGCGGATCGTTATGAGTCGAGGTTTGCCGGCAGTCGGACATTTGCGACAACGGCTCGGCAACTGCACGTCCTCGGCGTCGCACACCGGTGGGCATTATCTGATCTGCAGACACTGCAGACCGATGGGCGACTGGCGGACAATTTTCCGCGGTTGATTCTTGCCAATGTCTCGCAGTTGACCGAACAAATCCATTCGGCAATTGATGAGCAAATTATTGAGTCCCGGACGGGGGTCTTTGATTCTCATCCGTGTGATCGCGAACGCATTGCCAATGCCGCTGCCGAAAAGTCAGACGGGATCTTTCAGTTGGAATTTCCTGCTGCGGAGTTGTTTCGCAACTATGACCAGATTGCCCGTCGGGTGACCTGGGATTTCTACCGCGAGGAACTTGGCGACACCGTTCAGAAGAAGGATCTTTACCCCGTCGAGCAGTTACTGGAGCGATTGCAGGAGCAGGAGAATGCATGGAAAGCACTCCGGCGATTTTTTCAGGATCAACTTGCTTTTTATCGGCCGCTGCCCAGCCTCGGCCCCATATCTGTTGATCCCCGTAATCCTCGTCTGATGGTCGGTCTATTGTCAGAATCTCGCGATCAGATGCTTGTTCAGAAAGATCGTTTTGCGGCTGCATGGAAGACGTACGACGAGTGCGATACGTGGGAAATCGAAGCCTTCCTGGCTGAGAATCTTCAGCAGGCCGGACAGCGTGTGGCGAAAGATGAGTTTTCGCGGCCCCTGCCTGACCCTGCCGCTGTCGAGTCGTTTCGACAGGAACTGGCCACCGAACAGACAACCGCTGCAACCGAGCTGGAGTCTTTCGAACGGGCAGCTGCGGAGCGTCTGCGAGTCGGCCTGCAGCTGGCCGGGCAGAGCCACTTCCGGGTGACGCTCGCCAAATCCCGAATCTCACAGGATGAGTTGGGTTTGCTGCGCCGTCTCTTGCGGATTATCGACCAGAATCTTCCCGCGTTCATCGAACTGCGGAATTGCCAAATTGCTGCTGCACGGCTACTGGCAGCGGTTGAAGAGTCATCTCCCCCGGAAAAAGTGTACGGTCAGATTCAGCACCGGATGCGCGATTTGGCCAGACTGCTGGAACAGATTGAGGTGAGTTTTGCAGACCTGCCTTACCCCTTTGATCATTCACAGCGAGATATGCTGGTCAGTGCCTATCTGGTAACGAAACCACCCAATGAAGACGAGCCTGGAGAACTGTACGAGACAGCCGAGAAGGCGCTGGAGAATCTCGCACACCTGCAGCGAAGAGTGCTTGGGCGACTTTGCCAGGCCGTTGAAGCTGTTGAATCTGCCATTGGCCTGCAGCCGTTGCCTGATCCGATCGACGAATTGGACGAGGATGAGGATGAGGATGACACTTAATGAAGTCGGATCTTAAACCACCAGCGCTCAGTAGGACTGCAGCAGAATCGTCCAGTCGGCTACAGACTGTTGCAGATTTGATTCCGCGATTGGCAGCGTGAGCGGGAATCCAGCCTTCCTCAACTGTTGCACAGATTCTTCCGCAAGGATGCGGTTCTCTGCGGAGTCTTCGGAGAGACGCTGGAGGATTGGAATGCTGCGTGGGGAGCGGGCCTCGCGGACGAGCAGCGGGTTGATCGATCCGGACGTCACAACAAAACCCCGCACGGTGCTGACTTGAGAGCTGGCCATTTGCCATGCCAGAGGAATCTGGTTCTGCTGAGCCAGCGCCACGACTCTGCCGGGATTGATTGTTGCACTTGTCAAAGCTTGTTGAAGTCCGCGTGCAATCAACGGCAGATCGACACTGGAGAGAGCCGTTTTTTCAGGATTTTGTACCAGCATCAGCATCAGGGCATGTGACTGCATCACGGTGCGCCATTGATCAAGGATTTGCTCTTCGGAAGTGTCGTGCGACGACAGCATTACAATCAGCCCGCAGGGAGTTGCATCGGCAAGGACCGGCCGCAGCAAAGTGCATCTCCCGAATGGCTCATTGATCAGTTCGCTGCGGTCCACTCCGCCGACAACTGGTGACCCTGGTTTCACTTCATCGGATTCGATGCGATCTGCCGTCTTGAGGTAGCGAGGGAAGTCATCGGGCAGGGCAGCCGGAGATTCCGGTCGAATGACTGTTGTCACGATTGTGGTCTTCCATGCCTCGGTTTCCGGAGCACGCCATTCCAGAGAGCACATGGTGTCGGGCGGAAGTTGTGCAACCTGCAGGATCAGGTCTCTTAACTCCGCCACCGGTTGTTCATTCATCTTCCTGATCTCGATCGTTTCCGGGCAGCCACTGGCAGCGACAGGGCCACCTGGAATCACGTGCATGCGGAGAAATTCAGCAGTGTTCTCAGCTTTTGGCCTGGCTTTTTCGTCGGTGTCCACAGGCGGTACTGCTTTTGCCGGGGGGATCAGCCCCAGCCACGACTGTGGCGGAGGCTGCAGGGATTCCACGGGGATGACCTGAAGAGACTGCTGCCGGCCGTCCCGTTCGATGATGAAGTCCAGCGGGTCACCTGCGTAGCTTGCTGCAATCGCACTCTCTACCGTAGAACGCCGCCGGACCACGTTTCCTGCGATTTCGATCACGCGATCGTCTTTTTGAAGACCAGCTGTGGCCGCCGGACTACCTGGCAGGACGGCATCGATCCAGACACGGTCAGAGAAAGGTGATGGTGAACGCAGATTCAGGCCAACGCGACCACGCAGCAGATCTGTTCCGTCACGCAAACGGCCTGCACTCTTCAGTGCGTCTGCCAGAGGAATGGCGAAGCCGATTCCTGAGTCATACCATTCGATTCCAGATGAGTCCCCGCGTGAACCGCCGGGGGATAACGGGACCAGTATTCCGAAGACTTCTCCGTCCAGCGAAATCAGAGGGCCCCCGTAGTTCACCGGAGAGACTTTTGCGTCGGTCTGAATTGCGAGGCCATCGATTCGACTGAGCGCGCTAATAATGCCAACTGAAATCGATGGCTGTGCTGAAGGGTAAAATCGCCCCAGGGCAATCGCGTATTGGCCGGTTACGGCCTGAATCGGGTCAGCCGCGCGAACGGGAGTCCATGTTCCGGAGGTGCATCTGAGCAAGCTGATCTGCCGCACGTGGTCAGTGGCAAGCAGTTGTGCGTTATGTCGGTTCCCCGCAGGATCTTCCACCAAAATGGATTCCGGACCACCGGCCGTTGCAAACGCGCTGGTCAAAATCTCACCGGATTCAGAGATCACGATTCCAGTTGTCACCAGTGACTGCACGGGTTGACCGTCAATATCCTGTTGCCCTCCGATCACGCGCACTCTGACGACGGAGTCTGAAACAGCCGAAACACTGCGGCTGACCGTATCACGATCCGCATTAGATGGAAGAGATGCCTCATCCATAGCAGTGACATGTCCGCAGTGCAGTAGGCAAACCAGCGCCGCCACAAGGCCGAAATGCGTGGGAGTTCGGCGTGAAGTAACTGGAGATATTGTGTTGCCGACGAAGAGTTGGTGCATGATGAGAGTCTGCGAATCAGATCGTGACATAGAGGAGTCTGTCAGAGCGGGCGGGAGATGATTCAGATCCCGTCCATCACCTTCAGCTGTACTCTCGCAGAATACCTCTCAGGAACGAAGCTGGAAAGTCGCCGCAGCAACTGCCATTGAATCGAAGCCATACGATGCAATTCGGGAAAAAAAAAGCGAATCGTCCCAGTGGAACGATTCGCTTAACGGAATCCAGCAGGAGTTCAATTTGTCCCTGTATCAAATGGCTTCGTCACCTGTTTCCCCGGTACGGATTCGGACGATGCCTTCGAGGCTTGAGACGAAGATTTTTCCGTCGCCAACCTGCCCTGTACGGGCCGCTTCACAGATGCTCGACACTGCGTTATCCGCAGCGTCATCGGCCACAACGACCTCAATCTTAACCTTCGGCATGAAGTCGACAGTGTACTCGGCACCGCGATAGGTCTCTTTGTGACCACGCTGCCGTCCAAAACCACGGACCTCAGACACTGTCATCCCCTGGACACCGATGCCGGTCAAACGTGTCTTCACGTCTTCAAGCTTGTAGTGCCGAATCACCGCTTCAATCTTCTTCATTACTTCGCCCTGTAATCAGATAATGACCAGTCTGACGGAATCACACCGTCTCCCCACAAACATGCGGCATCCATTGCGATGCCTCCGACCAGCCTGGACAATCCTTGTGGAATTGAAGCCGGAACCTACTCCTGCGGGTTCACAGCCGGCATATTCTGGCAGCGGTTTTGCTGACAGGAGATCGCCCATCCGTGGGTGGCTTCAGATTGCAAACGCCGTGCCAGGTCTTGTTTGTTGAATATTTAGGCAGGTAAACTTCGTGGTTCATGGAGCAGTTCCTTTACCGGAATCCCGGCGAAAAACGTCGTTTTTGGTCGCAGCGGAAGACGATGACTAATCCGGAGGATTCCGGGGACTCCCCGCTGAGTGCCTTTGTTTTGTGCGTTGTGCCTGCATGGTGTGCATTTATGAGCGTCTATTTGCTGATTGGAGCTGTGGCAGGAATGGCCTCAGTCCTTTGGGGGGCTGTGCTGGCGGAGCCCTGGCGTGCGCAGGGGATTTTGACCTGTCGTGGCTGTCAGTCACGTCGGGGATGGCTGCAGGCGATTTTTTCGTGGTCTCCGAGTTGTGGCAGTTGCGGGCGCAGGTTCACTGCATGGCCTTTGCTGGGCGGAACTGTTGGGGCGGTTTTGTTCGCCGGCTTCGCATGGCTGGTGATTGAATTGGGTTGCCAGGACGTTTCTGAAGTCCGTCCTTCGATTCCTCACTGGCAGGGCAGAGTACCGTTTCACCTGTTGCTGTTATTTTTCCTGCTTACGGCGATTGTGACGGATCTGATCGACTATGTGATCCCGGAACAGATTACGAATACCGGAACTCTGATTGCGGTGGCGCTGGCGACATTGTCAGGAGATCTGCAACTGATCCACGTTTGGGTGGACTGGAGTGATGAGTTGGTGCGGATTTATGGTCCGGGTCTGCCGCAGTGGATGAAGGATCACCAGCACCTGCACGGACTGGTCTGGTCTGTCTGTGGCTTGATGACGGGAGGTGGCCTGACGTGGGTGACTCGCGCAGCCGCCAATCGCATCCTCGGATTCCCGGCGATTGGCTTCGGGGATGTCACTTTGATGGCCATGATTGGGGCGTGGATTGGCTGGCAGCCGGTGCTGTGTGTGCTGGCCGTCGGACCGCTGGCTGGAATCCTGACTGGCACTTTGATCTATGTCGTGACCGGGCGAAGTTACCTGGCGTTTGGCCCCCCATTATGCGTGGGAACCATGATTGTCCTTTGCTGCTGGCGAGCGATCTGGGAGGAGCAGGGGTTACGGATTATTTTTTGTCACCCGCCCACACTTGCGGGACTGATTGGCGGGGCGTATCTGCTGTTTTGTATTTTGCTGTACGGTGTCAGAGTTTTTCGCGGCACATCCGCACAGCAATTACGGCGTTGATTGCAGCTTTCGTCGTTGCGGATGGGTTTGCGACACTTGCAATCTTTTGCTGATTCAGTGGCGAAATCAAACAGCAGGCCGCTTTCGCCGGCACCGTCGAGCGTCAGTGCTCACACCATCTCTGCTGCAGATCTGCAAATGCGTCAATGCGGCGATCTCTAAAGAATGGCCAGTGGGTTCTTGCAGTGTCGAGGAGCGACAGGTCACATTCCACATGCAGCACGGATTCGTCGTCATGTGGAGCCTGGTGCAGTACGTTGCCGTAGGGGTCTGCCATGAAACTTCCGCCCCAGAACAGAATTTCGCCCTCCGGACCGACACGATTTGGAGCGCCGACGAATAGCCCATTGGCGATTGCATGGCTGCGCATCATGGTCTGCCATGCGGAGTATTGACTGGCCCCGTGACTTTCCCGTTCGCCGGGAATCCAGCCGATGGCGGTTGGATAGAAAAGTAATTCGGCCCCCTGCATGGCAGTCAGCCTTGCAGCTTCCGGGTACCACTGATCCCAGCAGATACAGACACCAATTTTGGCGTATCGTGTCGGGAAGGCGAGAAACCCGCGATCGCCGGGGGCGAAATAGAATTTTTCGTAGTACAGCGGATCATCCGGGATATGCATCTTTCGATAGAGGCCGGCAAGCGATCCGTCAGCATCAATTACGGCGGCTGAGTTGTGATACAGACCGTGTGTTCGCTTCTCGAACAATGGCACGATGAGCACAACCTGCAATTCAGCGGCAATACGGCTAAGCGTATCCGTTGTAGGTCCCGGAATTGTTTCCGCCAGCCGAAATTGTTCGTGATCTTCTGTCTGGCAAGGATACTGGGTGTTGAACACCTCCTGCAGGCAAATGACCTGAGCGCCGTTTTCTGCTGCACTGCGAATCTTTGCGATACTTCGCTCGAGATTCACATTTGGTTCTTCTTCGCACTGCATTTGAATCAGTGCAACTTGAACATTTCGATTTGTTGGCATGGCCTGGTTTTCCTGGATCATGGTTACCGGGACTTCGTGATCAGCGAATCAGCAAAGTGTTCTGTTGACTCGATCCGGATCGCCGCTGTGGTCAGCTGCAGGCTCTCCACAGCTCAGGCAGGCTTTCTGTTGCCGCGAAGAATAGCCTGAATTGGGTGGCGAGCGAAATCAAAACACCGGAAAAGTCTGAACATGGAAATACCGGATACAAACACTCACGAAGGCTGTCAGGGTTTCCTCGCCACGCTGAATTCGTTGAAATGCCGGTATGAATTATCTGTCACATGCGTATCAGTACCTGGAGACGCCGCGTCTGGCAGCCGGGACAGCAATTCCGGACTGGTTGAGTGTGGTTGACCGCCGTGTTCGAGTGCGCAGCCGGCGTGCTGAAAAGGTGATCGATTACCTTGTGCCGCAGGAGCAGGAGATTGCCCGCGGGGCACTTCAGCACCTGCAGGACGACCAGCTGTTTCACACCTGTCCCGTGTTTATGCGTCTGGAGGCACGTGTCGCCTCGTGGTTTCGCAGCACAATGCCGGACCGAGGTGATCATCGACCGGGATTCCTTGGGCACATTCTTGTGGAGTTGTTGCTGGATGACGTCATTGCCGAACGAACTCCGGGGCTTCTGGACGCTTACTACGATGCATTGCGACGTGTTCGCCCTGATGAAATTCAGCGTGTGGTCAACCAGCTTTGCCTTCGAACAACAACGCGGCTTGCGGAGTTCATCGAGAAATTCATCGAAGCTCGAGTCATTTACGACTACTCCGATGATCACCGTCTTCTGCTACGCTTGAATCAGGTTCTGCTACGAGTCAGACTGCAGCGTCTGGGGGACGACAGCATTAAGATTCTTAGTCGGACCAGAGAGCTGGTGCGCGAATTTGCCGCGGACCTGCTGGCTGTGACTCAGGTGCCAGCCGATCAACGGCCGGCTGTTGAAACCTGAGGAAGTGACCTGCGCGGGATCACAGCAATAACCAGCATCGCGGTCACAGTAAAGTCAAAAAACCAGCGGTCAGGGAGGCGGGTTGAATGTCGGCCCTGGCTGGCCGGAATCTGTCTGTGGTGAACCAGGGCGAGCCTTTGGCAGCCGGATGAATCAATGCCGTCAGGTGTATTTCCAGGAGGAGCAATCGAAATGAAGTTTGGTATGAACATGCTGCTGTGGACTTCGCACGTCACCAGTGAGCACTATTCGTTGCTGGGGGATTTGAAGCAGTGGGGTTACGACGGTGTGGAACTCCCCATGTTTGATCTCAACGTCGATCACTTCACGGAAGTCGGCAGGGAACTCAAAAACCAGGGTCTGGAAGCCACTGCGGTCACAGTTTGCTCCGAAGAAGCGAATCCGATTTCTGCTGATGCAACCGTGCGACAGGCCGGACTTGAGCATCTGAAGCAGGTTATTGACTGTTGTGCTGCTGCAGGTGCCGATCGGGTTTGTGGTCCGATGCACTCAGCGCTGGGGCATTTCAGTGGTTCGGGCCGGACTGACGATGAATGGTCTCGAGCAAAAGATGTGCTGGGGCAGGCTGGTGAGTATGCCGCGGAGGCCGGTGTCACACTGGTGGTAGAATACCTGAATCGATTTGAATGTTATTTTCTGAACTGCGCTGCTGATGCCGCACAATTCTGCCGCGAAGTCAACCACCCCAACGTCAGGACGATGTACGACACGTTCCACGCGAACATTGAAGAGAAGTCCATCACTCAAGCTGTGAAGGCATGTGCTGACCAAATGGTCCACGTCCACATTTCTGAAAACGACCGATCCACTCCAGGCGAGGGTGGTGTGAACTGGGATGAGACTTTTTCAGCCCTGCGAGAGGTTGAGTACGACGGGTGGCTGATGATTGAAGCCTTCGGTCTGGCTTTACCGGAGCTGGCGGCTGCTACCCGGATCTGGCGACGAATGTTCCCGTCAGAGGAGTATTTGGCGAAAAACGGACTGGCCTTCATGAAGAGTCGGTCAGCCTGATCATTGTTGTTTTTTTCAACGGGATCACAGCAATACCAATGAGAGCGTGCTCCCAACCCCGGAAGGAAATCTGTATGAGAATCCTGAGTGTTCTGATTCTGTTGTGCTGCGTTGTCAATGCGGATGAAAGTGCTCCGAAGTTTACGGTCCTCGACGCAGAGAAGGCGGGCCGTGACTTCGAGGTTCAGGGAGAGTACTCCGGGACTCTGAAGATCGATGGCAACGAGCAGAAAATTGGAGTTCAGGTCATTGCCGAAGGTGGCGGGAAATTTGCGTGGAAAGCGCTCGTCGGTGGGCTGCCCGGGGACGGCTGGAATCAGGGCGAAGTGCTGCAGGGCAAGGGGGCATTCGAGGATGGTGTGGCCGTCATGAAGGGAGATAACGGTCATGGGGAAGTTCGCGACGGTCGGATGTTGCTGATCAATCAGGACGGTGTGCAGTGGGGCGAGTTGTCGAAAGTCACTCGTCAGTCACCGACTCTTGGGAACGCTGCTCCGGAAAACGCCCTCGTGCTCTTCGACGGAACTTCCGCCGATAAGTTCCGCGGTGGCAGAATGACTGAAGATGGCCTGCTGATGCAGGGAACGACCAGCAAGGATCTGCACGGGAGTGGCACTCTGCATCTGGAATTCATGCTTCCTTATATGCCGAATGCTCGCGGACAGGGTCGTGGCAACAGTGGCGTTTATCTGCAGGGCCGATATGAAGTCCAGGTGCTGGATTCTTTTGGTTTGTCTGGCGAACAGAATGAAGCCGGAGGGATCTACTCCATCGCAAAACCGCAGCAGAATATGTGCTTTCCGCCACTGTCATGGCAGACTTACGATATTGAATTTCACGCTGCGTCTTTCGGGGAGGATGGAAAGAAAAACGCTGACGGTTGGATGACAGTGCGACATAATGGTGTCGTGATTCACGACAAGGTGAAGCTGACTCACTCCACAACTGCTGCACCAGTGAAGGAAGGTGCGGATAACGGCCCACTTTATCTGCAGGATCACGGGAATCAGGTACGGTTCCGAAATATCTGGTTCACACCTGCTGCCGAGTGACAGCAAGTCTGCGTGATCTCGTCGATTCAACAGCCGCCCCTGCATTGGAGCGGCTGTTTTTATTTGGATTCCTGGCGCGTTGTGACTCGACCGACTTTGCCGACGGGGGATTGATCTCAATCCAGTTGCGGATTGATGTCGACCCAGCTGCGAGTTTCAAAGGCTTCCAGAACAGCATCTGCAACCGCCTGTGCCATTGCTCCATGGTGGAAACCGGGGACCGCGTCACGCTGTTCCAGAATGGCTGATGTCAGCTCATAAACCAGATCGTAGC
>JAFMMM010000332.1 GCA_017859815.1 Planctomycetota bacterium
ACTCTTCCAGAATCGCCTCAAAACCGAATTGCGCCCTGAGAGACACGCGAATCTGCTCGCGTGCCTCGTCGCTCAACGGCGATGCCGCTCGAACGCCTACACGCTGCTGACCCTGAGCCCGCTCTTGTATCCGCTTGACAACCTCACGTATCTCCGGCAGCAATGACAGACGCTCATGACGAGCGAGCACACGCAGAAAATTCATGAAGTACTCAGAACTGCTGGACCCAATCACACGGTTGATCAGGTCGGCCTTCCGACTCCGGTTCACGAAGTCGCCGAAAAGCAACTCGCGAAACTCCGGTTGCTGGGCAACCACATCATCAAGAAACGAGGACAATGTCTCGGCCGCATCCTGTTCGCCGACCTTCTCAGCACCTGAAACGAACGACTGTGCATACAGTGTCGCAACAGCGAGTACACCAGGCTCTTCCAGTGCACGTTGAGCACGACTGTCCATTAGTGCATCAGACATAGGTCAACCCAAACACAACCAACCGAACGATGACATGAACCAACTCGCAGTTCCCCGCGCCGCCTGTTCAACTGAAACACGCCAAATCAACTCGACAATTTCGAGGTACAGATTTCTGTTGCTGAACTCTGCACCCCAACCGGTCAACCCCGGAACAGGAAACCTTGCCCGAAAGACTCCCACACAGCGTAATCAAACACGCTCTGCGTTAACCCTTCCAAATGGAAGGCAGAGTGTCGCGAGAATGGCGTATTTCAATCCCGCATCCAAACGAACGGAAGTTCCCGGAGGAAAAACACCGCCCGCACAGCCTCAGGAACTCAACTGTGACAACGCCTCACTGACCAGCCGATCCTGGTCAGCCTTGTCGAGCGCACGCCCGAGAACTCTCTCCGTCGCGGCAACAACCTGGCCGTTCACCTGTTTGAAGACATCCGCGAGGGCCGCATCTCTGGCCTGCTCAATCTGATCAGTAGCACGGTCTTGCATCTCCGTCACTCGCGCCTCTGCAGCGGCAACAATATCCGCTGCTGTCCGCTCTGCATCACGCTTCGCTTCGGCAACGATCTCAACCACTTGCCGCTCCGCCTGCTTCAGCCTCTCCTCGTACTCCGCAAGCACCTCCTGCGCCTTTAACTGCTTCTGCTCCGCCTCGTGGATCGCGGCCAGAATTCCGGACTCACGCTTATCGAGACCCTCGATCAGCGGCTTCCAGGCGAACTTGCCCATCGCACCAAGAAACAACAGAAACACCACGAAGGACCACAATGCCAGGTCGGCCTTGAAATCCATCGGAACGCCAGTGTCGTGCCCGGCAACGTGGTCAGCATGACCGTCCTCAGCAACCGGCGCGAAAGCCTGAGCCTCAGGGGAAAACGCAAACAACGAAACCAACAGAGCACATGCCAGAAAAACACGTGACACCGAACGGCCAGAACTGCAAACAGATACCATTGGAGACATCCCATGTTCAAAGAAACACGGTGACCGAGAAAGAGAACTCAGGAAATGATACAGACGATCAAACCGATCACTGCAGCACCTTCGATCATCGCCGCAACAACAATCATGCTGCCCTTGATATCCCCAACAACTTCAGGCTGTCGAGCCATGTTTTCAAAAGCTGCTGCTGACAGACGAGAAATCCCCAGCCCTGCACCAATCACAACAAGTCCTGCACCAATTGCACCACCCAGATTAATCAGGGCTTCCGGACCAGCGGCTGCCGCAGCGACTGCCTCATCGGCCATCGCGGGAACGGTTGTTGCAACAAATGCAGCTACAAGCAACATCGCAAACTTCAGGATCTGAGACACAACAAACTCCTCTAGACAACGTTGTCAAACCATGGCCAGTGCGTCTGCCGCCAATTGAGCACAGACTTGACCCGAAATTCAAGAACTAGTGTTTATGAACCGCACCCGCGATAAAGATCGTTGCGAGAAACGAGAACACATAGGCCTGCAGCACCGCCACAAGCAACTCCAAAATCCCAACACCAACCTGGCCCAGAACACTACCGACGGTCACCACGCCCCACAGGGCGATGTTCCCCTTGGCAGCCTGGCCAATAAACCCAAGTATCACACCCAGAGCAGCATGGCCACCCATTAAATTACCGAACAAACGCAAGGCCAGAATCGAGTGCTTAATGACGAAACCGAGTAATTCAATGGGAAACATCAGGCAGCCCATCGCCACCGCCCCAGCCCCGGTCATCCCCGTGTCAGGAATCAGATTCGCAAAGAACCCACCGACACCCATTACGCCGACGCCAAACAAGAAACTTGCCAGAAAGGCCGTAAGCGCCAGTGCACCAGTAACGTTGATATTTCCCGTCGCCGAGCCAAGTGAGGGCACCGCCCCCAGCAAGTTACAGAGCAGAACGTAGAAAAAACAACTCCACACGAATGGCAGATATTTATCAGCCGGATGACCGCCTGTCGGCACTGCCTTCACAGGCCCTTGATCGCCGTGCCCGTGATCGTGATGATCATCCCCGATTGTTGGGCGAACGACCTGATCCCTGATCGCAAGGGCCATCGCTTCCCAGAAGTTCCAGAAACGGCCACGAACAGGCCTCCCAGCCTTCGCCTTGCTGGCCAAACCACGGAAAATGACCAGACACATCACCAGCACCACAACCTGCAGTACCATGAATTTCGTGATCAGAATCCCCTGATTGCTGTAACTGCCCGCAAAAGGCTGAGGAATCATCACCTTGCCAACCAGCGCACTATTTACTTGCTCAACAGACGTTCCAGTCTGCGGCAAATGAAGAACCGCCTTTACATGCCACGGCACGTCGGCAATATCTGTGTAGTTGCCACCAGCGGTCAAAAACTGTGGCACCTCGAAGTAAGCGAAATCGCGTACGTGATGAAAATTGTCTTCAGCACTCATTCTGCGACTGTATCCATCAACGAAGCCGAGGCGGATGCCGGAAACAACTCCCAGCAAAAATTTTTGCAGAAGTCTAGCACAAACAATAGAACTGACCGCCTTACCGGTCGCGTTCACTTGTCTTTTTCGGCAGTTTCCCAAAAAAATAATTCACGCCGTACCTCCCATACCTCAACCACGAGAGAAACCACGTAAAACAGAATCAGCCAAACATAGCAATTCTGAAATTCAGCATCCGGCCGGTGAATCCGCAGCACACCAACCACGGCAACGACCACTGACGCTCGAATCGCCATCATCAGCCACGCTGCACGTGTAGGATCTGCGGCAACGCCCGCGATGCGCAAAAAAGCAACTATTAGCACCGGTAACCAACAGGAAACCGCAGCAACCGTAAGCCACGAGGTGTCAGCGTTTGCTGACAGTACCCTCACCGGCCACCACAACAATGCCCAAACGAATGCAATGGCGAATGTCAGCCGAAGCAGCACGGCAGAGTGTTTGAACACCGCAACGACCTTCCGTGATAACTGGTGACCCTGCTTTTTCGACCGGATCGAACCGGAAGCCTAAGGCGAATTGCCTTAAGTGCCGTCGACTCAGAGAAAACGGCATGGCAGTCTCTTCTGTGGGCATGCTGATCGTCACCGCAGGACCGACGTTCTGCTTTTACTCGATGACGAATCTCAGAAGCAACCGGACCGGCTACTCACGCTCGGTTTTCGAAATTCTGACATCTAACGGGGCAGCTCCCGAAGGCTGCTCACCTCGCACACGCTGCACCTGCCCTGAAGAACCATGACGCGAAGCCATTCGACTGATCGAGAACGCGCCGCTCACCAGCCCCAGCACTGCTGCCAGCACTGTGAACAACGGGATCACCCCAACGGCCCGATCGAGGAGGTAGCCACCGCCCGTCAGCAGGGCAATCGCCAGCGAGATCCCAAACACCCCATAGCCAACCTGTAAAGCGTCGCCAATCACAGCACTGATTGGCGTGACCGGTCGGCGATCACCACGCGAAGGCTTCTTCGGATCTGCTGTCATGACTGGCTCCGCTGCCGCCCTGCTCGCCGCACCTGATTCGCGGGGAACAGAGTCCAACACTCACAGGGCGAGACAGCTGCGATTCATCGCAGCCTGCATCTCCCTGAAATCCCGGCGTGGAAATCCAACATCACGGAATCTCCCGGGCTCCCGCTGAGATGACTGCTTTTCGAATCAGGGGCTCAGCAAGCTGATCAGCAACCAGACGCATCCGGACTTCAGCAGAGTCAGGGTTCTCGCGTTCAGCCTGCAGTCGATAAATGACCTCAGCTCCCGGCTCCAGCGACGGAATTGTGCGGAAGATCACGATACCATTCTCCGCCAGTGACCCACTCGGCCCATCGGCAGACAACAGTTTCAAACCGCGAGGAATCTCGCACGAAAAACAGACGCCGGTCGCGGTCTCAGTCCCGGTGTTGCGCACTCGAACCGACCAGCCGCTTGATTTTGAATCGGTGCTGCCGGCTGAATCGACTGCGGTGACAATTTCCAAACGAGCCAGTCCGGTTGCGGTTTGACTGTGTCGACACACAGCCGGCCGACCGTGCTCAGCAAGAGCAACAGCTTCATGCACAATCGGCCCGGGGATTTCCGTGCGGAGACGAATTGGTATGGAAGAAACGTTGCCAGGAAGGATTGCGCCGACAAACCATTCCAGAAAACGCCCCTGCTCGGTGGTCCTGATTTTTCCAGCGGTACCGACCAACTCAACTCCTTCCGGCAAATGATAGCGAGCCGTCACATTTGAGGTCTCGATTTCGCCGGAGTTCCGAATCTGCAACTGCAACTCCTGAATTTCACCGGCCATGACGCTCTCAGAGCCCTCGATACTGATCGCAAGCTGTGGTTCCAGTACCTGCACCGAAGTTTCTCCCGCCCCTTGCACGTCGCCGGTGGCCTGTGCTGTAAAGGAAACGGCATACCGACCACCGCGCTGCCCCTGCAAGTCGACTCTGATGCGACGGGATTCAGCCGGCCGCAGACTGCCCAGTGGAATCTCCAGTTCGTCCTGCTGGCGAAAACTCAGACCAGCTGGCAGCTTACTTCGCAGCACAACAGCGTCGGCGACGCCTGTGCCGGGGTTGTTCACATCGACATTAACAGAAATATCACGCCCCAGTGTGGCGACTTCCTGAGTACTGACGCTGACTGCCAGCTGCGGTCTCAAAACCGGAATGACTCCCACGGCCTCGGAGGTCAGGCTGACAAAGGCAGCAAGCCGCACCGCTGATGCGGTCTCCGGAAGTAGTTCCAACTTTAACTCTCTCGCCTCGTTTGCCTCCAGCGTTCCGATATTCCAGCGGACGGTCGGTTCGGCCGTCATCGGTTCAGGCTGAAACGCCTGCAGCCGACAACCCTCTGGTATGACAACTTCCACACGAATCCCGGAAACCGAATGACTTCCGTGATTCTGCAGTTGAAGCGTCGCGGTTGACGGCTTTCCAGCAGTGAATTCCGGAACCGACTGCCATTGCAAAACAACTCCGGCACGCACCGGTTCCAGAGGTTTTTGAGGAACGAGGGGAGGATTGTCAGCCACCGGCAGATTCACCTGCCGTTCTACAGTGCCCGAAATCTGACGTAACGTACGCTGTTGCATCTGCCGATCAAACTCAAGCTCCGCATTCAGCGTGGCTATTTCCTCGCTGGCTGTGTTTGCTGGAGCGGGTCGTGACTTGATGGTGCGCGCACGTTGCGACACCGCGGACGGCTCAGACAGCTCGAAGTCGCTGAAGAAATTGTCCGGTGAAGAGGCTGCTCTGTTGCCGCTTGCCCGCGGAACAGGTCCACGAGAGCGTCGTTCGGACGTACCTCCGCGAAGAATCAGGACATTCCCACCGGGACGACTTTCCACAAGCTTCCACGGTTTACTGCCGTTCCGATGGTCTGTTTCCGTGACTCCATTCCCGGATTCTTCCGCAGCTGCTGATCGGGATTGCACGTCCCGAACAAGCTCGCGTGGCACGCGGACTCGCGAGGCCCCGTCCTGCGCCGAAACATGAGACAAACCGACACCGCCAACCAGCGCAAGTGTCACGTACAACATCATTCGTCGCATCTCTCAGCCCCCCCCCGGCAATGATTTGAGATCCCCACTCCCCTGTATGAAGAGCAGGTG
>JAFMMM010000041.1 GCA_017859815.1 Planctomycetota bacterium
ATTCCCAAATAGGCGCGGCGGACACGACCGTTTTCCTGCAGTTGGTCACTCACCCAGCGAGCCAGGCTGATCGGGATCGCCAGACTGATTCCATCATAGCCACCACTGCGAGTCTCGATGGCCGTGTTGATGCCGATCACTTCGCCCCGCATGTTGACGAGAGGGCCGCCGCTGTTGCCCGGGTTCACTGCTGCGTCTGTTTGGAGAAACTCCTGTCTCATGGGCAGATTCTTCATACCCCGGGACTTCGCGCTGATGATTCCCTGCGTCACTGTGCGATGCAGGCCGAATGGACTGCCGAACGCCAGAACCCAGTCGCCGATTTCCGCGGTGCTGTCATCGCCAAGTGGTACTGTCGACAGCGGCTCGCCAGCATCAATCTGCAGAATGGCAATGTCTGCAAGCTCGTCCGCTCGGATGTCACGGGCCTGGAATTCACGGCCGTCAGAGAGACCGACATAAACCTCTGCAGCTCCGCGGACGACGTGTGCGTTCGTCATCACGACGCCGGCGGGGTCGATGATGAAGCCGGAACCTTCACCGGTTGTGACTTCGCTGGATCCGTTCGGCTGGGCGGACTGCTGTTCCATTTGCTGTCGTAGCTGTCCGAGGAAGTCTTCCACGGAATCTCCGTCGAACGACTGTCCGAACGGGAACCCCCGCTGGCGCATCGTCATCTGCGGCGAGGAAACCCGCTGTGTCGTCCGAATGGAAACGATCGCCGGGAGAGTGCGCCTGGATACCCAACGGAAGGCATCAGACAGTTCAACCGCTCTGGCGAGACTGGCCGGTGGCGGCCCGGTGTCTTCATCGATTGCGTAGAGAGAGTTGTTTCCGACATACATCAGGACCCCGCCAAGTACGCCCCCAACCAGTCCCGTCAACAGGATTGTCCACCGCTGCATCGACATCTTCAGTCCCTCCAGAATCCACCAACCTAAGACCAGCCGTTGCATTTGCAAAACACAGCCGAATGCCGTTCGCAGCTTCGAAACGGCATTCCTTCCAGACCGCATTTCTGCTGCGGTCTTCACTGAAGTTGCCGCAGTTGGCGTCTGTCCGAGGGGAAATTGGGAGAATCTCAGGTCAATTGCTGGATTCGGGAACGGGAAATTTGGGGGAACCTGGCTGTTGTGCCTGATAGATTCCGCGTGAGCCGCTGAAAAGCCATGCGGTGAAACACCCCACTGCCAGCTGCTGCAGAAAGTCCGTTGCTGCAAGTCCTGGGCTCCACGGCAGAAACAGCTCACAACCCATCAGCACGCAGGCTACCGGAGTATTTGTGGCGGCAGCGAATACGGCAACAAAACCAACAGCAGCGAGCACGTCCGGTGCCAGGTCGAGTGGTACTGAAAGGACGTTGCCAAGTGTCGAACCGATGTAGAAGAGCGGTGTGACTTCACCTCCCTTAAAACCGCAGCCAACAGTGATCGTCGTGAAGATCATTTTTCCCAGCCAACTGAATGCATCCGCACCACCAGGCTGGAAGCTGGATACAATCGAAACCGCCTCCGGAGTTGCCGGACTGGATTCGACTCCAAGTCCAAGGAAATCATTTCGACCAGTCAGCAGCGTCAGCATGATGACCAGACAGCCCCCAAAACAAGGTCGCAGCCAGGCCCGTGAACAAAGCTTCGCTGCATTGCTGTGGACCAGCAGAGCCAATGCAGCGAACAGCCGCCCGGCCAGCCCGAAACAAACGCCAGCAAGAGCCACTTTCAGCAGCGATTCGCTGCCTGTCGAATTCATCGTTGAAATCACGTAGTGTGTGTGGGGAATTCCCCAGGCGGTTGTCACCAAATCTGCCAGCAGTGCAGAAACAAGGCACGGAATCAATGCGCTCAAACGAATCAAACCAATTCCCGTCATTTCCAGCGCGAAGATTGTTCCAGCCAGCGGAGTCCCAAAGACTGCTGAGAAGCCAGCAGCCGCGCCACAGGAGAGAATTGCCTGGGATCGTTGAGGGCAAAGACGGAAACGGCGAGAGATGACAGAGGCCACACTGCCGCCGATCTGCACTGCGGTTCCTTCGCGCCCTGCTGAACCGCCGGTGAGATGCGTCAGCAAAGTCCCGATCAGGACCAGTGGTGCCATGGCGCCGGGTACCCCGTGCTCAGGCGACTGAATCTCGGCAATGATCAAATCGTTGCCTGCGGCCGAAGCCTGTCCCCAGCGTTGGTACATCAGGCCGGAGAGAATTCCGGCGATCGGAAGCCCCCAAAGCAATTCCGGCTGTTGCCAGTGCAGACGCGTGACCAGGTCAAGGAGCCACAGAAACAGAGCCACTGCGGAACCGATGGTGCCGCCAAGCACCATGCAGAGCGGTGCCCAGATCACCAATTCACGGATGAAAGATCGCACGGGAAGCAGAGACATTTTCACAAATACCGACGGGAGATGATGTGAAATCAACACGAGTGACAGGCGGCTGGCGATGTCGTCAGGAACTCAGCGTTTTTCGAAGTGGCAGATCAGGTAACCCGGAAATCATCCGGCGACTGTGCGAACTGCGATGGGAGACCGTGAAGTTGTTTCCGCTGCTCAGCTGATGCTGGGGACCGGTGTGCTGTGTCTTGCAGATCTCGCAAATTGGCCTGACACCTGCTACATCCCGCGGTCTCGATGTGGAAGTTGATGAAGTCGGAATGGTCGGGGTCCAGCTTATGGTGAAGATGTTCGAGGAGATCCGAACGACTGGGGCATGTCAGCTGCAGACGCTGCCAGATTTCACCGGCTGAATGTCCGCCCTGATCGCGGATCTGCATCAGTTCAGCAATCTGACTCCGCAGGCTTCGGTCCGTTCGCAGCTGTTCCTCCAGTGCAGCCATCTGTTCGGACGGCAGCCGTTCGTCAAGCCAACTGGAGAGTTCCTGTTCGCTCCATCCGGTCATATTCGCAGGTCCCGCAGAAAGTTTCCTGGTCGTAATTCTGCCCGCAGCATGACTGAGGGGGGCTGCTCATCCGGACTTGGGCCGGAATTGACCGGCAAGGAATCTTGCCCCCCCGGTGGTGAGCTGTTTTTGGGCATGGTCTGTCGGTCCGCGTCAGCTCAACTCAGAGCGGATGCTGGCCGCTCATGATTCTGACAGCAGAAGACGGGAGATGCAAAACAGGCGAGGTCGTCCTGTGTTTCCGGCAATCGATTTTCTCGCAGTCATTGTCGAAACTCGGAACAGTGTTCGCCCGGTATTAGGGTGCTTGTCGATCAGAATTCCGCGACATACAGTTAGCGACAGACATCATTTTCTGCCCATGCAGCCTAACGTCACCCCCCCCTGCAGTATTTCCGCAAATCCTCACCTGTAACGCACCGGGGCGAGCCCCGGGCTCACAACTTGTGGACCATGATCTCGTGAAATTACGGGTCTACCATAATCTTGATCCGCCGCGTCTGCATCAGCTCTGGCACTCCTGTCGCCTGGGACCGAATGCGGCCGAAGGGTTTCCAAGGGATCTGTTCGAACTGTTCTCAGTCTCTCAGCCCTGCTTCGACCGCAAGGGTTTAATCGTCGCGGAAGTTTCCGGTCGTGTCGTGGGATTTGTCCACGCCGGTTTTGCTCCCAATCGCGAGGAGAGCGGGCTGGATTATACGCGTGGGCAGATCTGTGCTCTGATGGTTCACCCGGAATTCCGTCGGCAGGGCATCGGCAAAGCGCTCGTCCGGGAAGCCGAGCAATACCTGCACCGTGAGGGAGCGAGCACTGTGACCGCAGGTGCCGGACTCAATCAAAACGGCTTCTACTGTGGAATCTATGGAGGGCTCGAGGCGTCCGGGTTCTGTTCCGAGGAATTTCCGGCTGGCTTCCTGACCGGCAAACTTGGTTATCAACCTGGCGAGCGAACGCTGGTCTTCCGCAGAGATCTCAAGCGGTCCAGAGACCCTGTTTCTGCGCGACTGCTGCGACATCGCCGCAGCCTGTCGATGGTGATCACCGATCGGAATCTCTCCGAAAGCTGGTGGTGGTTCAGCAGGTTTGGGCACCTCGATTCGCTGCGATTCGATTTAAAACAGCGAGATTCTGAACAGGTGGTTGCTTCAGCGCAGATCATCGGGATGGATTTGTTTATTCCCAAATGGGGTGTTCGCAGTGTTGGACTGCGTGGGGTAAATGTGCCTGAGGAGGCTCGTAAGCAGGGGTACGGTCAATCTCTGCTGCTGGAAATCTGTCGTCGGCTTCGAAACGAGTCCGTACAGTTGGTGGAAGCACACGTTGCCGATCAGAACACACCGGCAACTCAGTTGTTTCGCAGTTCCGGATTCGAATGCCGTTGCGAACTTTTGACGTGGACTCGGACTCTCGACGGTCCAACCGGCTGATGTCATTTGTTCCGGCGGGGACCGCTGCCGGGATCTCTCCATCGGCAACAGAGTCCTGCAATGGTTGTACTGGCCGTCTGCTGCAGCGTGATCATTTAAAGGCTGATCGTAGCCATGGAACTTCCGGAGGATTTGCCTGCGTGCTGGAGAGTTGTGCTGTCACAGCCATCGCTGCTTCGCACCGGCAGGCAATTGCAGACATTTCTTGACAGGGAACGGGCCGAAACAACGGTTTTCCCACCGGCAGCGCAGACTTTTCGTGCACTGCAAATGACGCCACTGAGCGAAGTGCGAGTGGTGATCACAGGGCAGGATCCGTACCACGATCATGGTCAGGCAGAAGGGTTGAGTTTCTCAGTGCCTCCGGGAATTCGGATCCCTCCGTCTCTCAGAAATATCTTTCGGGAACTGGAGGAGGATGAAGGACGCCCGATCAGTCAAAATGGCTGTCTTGATGGCTGGGCAGCGCAGGGTGTGTTGCTGCTGAACACGGTCCTGACGGTACGGGCCCATCAGGCAAACTCGCATCGTCGGCAGGGCTGGGAGGAGATTACCGGTGAGATTCTGCGGGCAGTGAACGAGCTTCCGAATGTGGTGTTCATCCTGTGGGGAGCCGCTGCCGGGAAACTGCAGCCGGAATTGCACAGTCGACATCTGGTCCTGACCAGTGCGCACCCCTCTCCGTTATCTGCTCGTCGGGGATTTTTCGGCAGCCGACCGTTTTCCCAGGCCAATCGATACTTGCTGAGGCATGGTCTGCCGCCGATTGACTGGTTACAGACTACGTCGCGTGGTGATGCCGGATTGTTGACCGATTTCCCGTAGTCACAATGGACCGCTGCGGCGTTCTCGCGGGTGCTGGCAGTTTTCCTGAGCTTTCTGAAGCTTTTGAGACGTGCTGTTGATGGCATCAAGCATCGACCGAATCGCTCCCTGCAGCGGAATTAAGTATTCGTCTTCGACCCGATGGCTGACGGAATCATTCCAGGATGATCGCGCAGACAGCCACGCTGCTTCCAGTTCTGAAAATGCATCTTCGAGGCGAGCCCCCGGGCTGTGAAAGTCAACTCGCTTCACTTGACTCTCCTGGTGTTGTTTGTGGACCCGTGGTTCCAGTCATGGTTGCGAGGTCGTCAGGGATCGGCTGAACGTTGCCGGAGGCATCCACGCAGGCGAGGACTGAAGTCGCTTCGCACAGTACCTGCTCGTCACGAAGCAACTGGTAGCTGTGCTCCAGTTTGACGGGCCCAAATCGAGTGATCCTTGTTCGAAGCACGAGCACGTCATCATAGCGTGCGGGCTGCCGGTAGCGAACGCTGAGGGAAGCAACCACGAAGAACAGGCCGAGTTCTTCCATGCGACGATAGTTTCCGCCGTCAGCACGGAACAGTTCAGTGCGGCCCATTTCGAAATAGTTCAGGTACCGTGAGTGATGTACGCATCCCATGGCATCGGTCTCGCTGTACCGCACCCGGATTTCAATTGCATGTTCAACAGGCATTTGCGGGGATCTGAAAACAGGGGGAGATGAGTGATGACTTCAGTGGGACGCCACCCCGGCATCTTTTGCGGTGCCGGATTTTGTGAGTCTCTGAAAAATGGCTCGAACGATCAGAGGCATCAGGCCCAGCAGTGCGAACAGGAGCAGCAGTCGAACACTGATCAACGACCGCAGTCCCTGATCCGCCAGTGTCTGCAGCGTTGGCACGTTGGCTCCTGCGGCAACATACAGGATCGTCCCCGGAAGCATTCCCAGTTGGCTGACCCACCAGAATGTGCGCAGCTTCATCGGGGTGAGGCCCATGACGATGTTGATGACAAAGAAGGGCATCAACGGAACCAGCCTGAGCAGAAACAAGTAGGCAGCTCCGTGCCGTTGGAGGGCATCTTCGAGGCTTTGAAGCTGTTTGCTGAACCGACGGCGAACCTGATCACGGAACAAAAAGCGACTGGTCATGAAGGAGCAGCAGGCACCGGCCGTTGATGCGAAACTAATGATCAGCAGGCCTGTTGGAAGGCCGAACAGCCAGCCGACCACGACGGTCATTCCTGCAGCAGCAGGAACGCTGGCTGCGGTTGCGGCTGTGTAGACTGCGAAACAAAGCACAGAACTGGAGACGGGGTGCGCACCGCACCATGCCCGCATCCCGGCATCATGACGTGCCAGAGCCTGCAGGGAGAGATGATCATGAAGCGTCATCCCGGAACCGATCAGAACAATGACCAGTACCAGCAGGAGCAACCGTTTGGCAATTCCTGAGTGTGTGCTGCTCATTGTGTGTTTGTTCCGCAGGCCTCTCAGACTGATGAACCGGCTTGGCAGTTGAGAAGGGGATGGCCCGTTGTTCTGGAACGGGTAACCCCGCTTTAGTGAGCTTCAGAAGTTGTGAGGTATTCCATCGCGGCAGCTCGGTCCGGCATCGAGCGAAACGAGAAGTCCGCTTTGGGGTTTTCCAGGAGCATCAGTGACTTCAGCATCTGCTCCATCGTGTCAGACAGGCTGCACAACACAGATTGTCCACCATTGCTGTGCACTCGCTGAGAAAGCCGGATCAGAATTCCCACGAATGTTGAACCGAAATACTGCAGATTGGAAAAGTCGACAAGCAGATGTCGGGATTCCGGCTGCATGAGCAGTCGATAGGCTTCGTTGTATGCGTCTCGAATATCCGTGTCCCGGAATTCCATGAAAGAACCATTCGCCGACAGGATCAGGACGCTGGACGAGACTTCGAAGGTGAAGATCTGTTTGTTTTCAGACATTGTGCTGTTCAAAAATAACCAACTGGTGCCGAGCTCTTCGGTGAGAGTACCCTTTGGAATGTTACTGCGGAAGTCCCGTCGACTTTGTTTCTGGTCCCAGCCAGATCACAAGAATTCCAAGAATATAGATTCCGGCCATGGTCATTCCGGCTTTTGGAAAGCTGTTTCCGAAGTATTCGATCAGGCTGGAAGTCTGCAGGCCGCCAATTGCTGCGATGATTCTTCCAAAGTTGAACGCAAACCCCTGAGCAGTTGCTCGTACAGAAGTGGGAAACAACTCCGGGAAATAGAGCGGAAAGAACCCGTAGAACGAAGCCGTGATTCCGCCGGCAAGGAACGCAGCGAATAGGTAAGCGTAACCGAACTTGTCATGCATGCCGTAAAAAAACCATGCCGATGCCAGTGATCCGGCGCAGAGGGCAGCGTAGGTGCGGCGGCGTCCAAACCGACCGGCAGCGATGGCTGCCAGAATTGTCGAAATGATCGCGCCGATCGCAATAAAGATCTGCGTGAACTGGATTGGAAACTCACTGAGCTTTCTGCCAAGGATCTCCTGATTGATGTTCTCCGGCGGCAGATCTGCGGACCATTTTGGAGCCCACTGCAGAGATCCCCATGTGCCCAGCAGGGCAATTCCCGCAAGCGAGGCCCCGAACAACATGCGGCCGATAATCCTCCGTTTGGTCTCGCCATTGACGACGCCTGCGGCAGCTGATCTTGCGAGGTACTGCCGCACGGGGTGCAGAAATCCGAAGAGTGCGGTGACGAGGCCGCCAGCTGTGAGCAGTCCAAGTGTGACTTTGGAGAGATTGAGCGAACTGGCAATTGGGGACCAGATCACCACGATGCCAATAGCGCTGAGGCAACCAATCAGTACCGCGATCAGGTCAGCGTTGCTCCAGTTGGAGGTTTTTCCAGCCGCATGCTCTTCCTGCCAGCTGCCCGACTCCGGAACAAAAAGCCTGATGAAGAAAATCAGCAGCGCTGGAACGGCTCCCGTGATCATCAGAAAACGCCAGGCAGAGTTACGGACCAGGCTTTCTGCGGTCTCGGCACTGAGTCCGACATCCAGCAGCAGTGATCTGATCTGATCAACGACCTGCGCGAGTTCAATACTGAGCAAAGCAACAAGCAGAAATCCGACGTTCGCTGCCGATCCAATCAGGCCCGCAATAAACGCGCGACTCTTTCCCGGCCACATCTCATTGACCAGAGCGACACCGAGCGACCATTCACCACCCATTCCCAATGACGCAAAAAAACGCAGCACGGCGATGTGCCATGCTTCCGTTGCCAGCCCGCAGAGCCCCGTCAGCAGCGCGTAGGTAACAATACTGAGCGACATGGCACGGACTCGTCCAATCTTGTCGCCCAACCAGCCGAAAAGAACACCCCCACTGGCCGCTCCAACGAGAAATACGGCCATGATCACCCCGAACCACTGATCTGCTTCCGCCGCAGAGGTTCCAGCTCCCCTCAGCAGCTCCTGCAATGCTGGTTTGCCGGTGAGCGGGAACAGCCCCATCTCAAAACCGTCGAACATCCAGCCCAGGAGTGCTGCCGATAGTGTCGCGAATTGCGCCCACGCACTGATGCCGCGATGATGCCGCTGTTCGTCGGACATTGGAGACGGATCCTTTATCGTAAAGCTGGATGCTGTCAGGGGCGGATCTGAGAAGATTTTTTGGAATCGTTCCGGACCTCGCAGCAGCCTACAACAGGACACGCGCGGAAACTACACTGCCGCTGCGCAATTCGGATTCAAATTCGCATCGTGATCAAGCTGACCCGGCTGATGATCCTGCGACTCCCTGCTCGCAGAGCGCACCAGCGGACATTATCTTGATCAGCTCCGCCTCATCGTTGACTCGCTCGGAAAAATTGATGGCGAAACAGAACTACGACGTAGTGATCGGGCTTGAAGTGCATGCTCAGTTGCGAACAGAGTCGAAACTCTTTTGCGGCTGCAGCACGCAGTTTCGACCGGATCAACCCAATACGCAAACCTGTCCGGTATGCCTCGGGCTGCCAGGAGCACTTCCGGTGATGAATCGAGAAGCACTTCGGCTTGCAATGATGACCGGCCTGGCGCTCAATTGCACGATCGCTGAGGAAACGAGGTGGGACCGAAAGCAGTATTACTACCCGGACTTGCCCAAGGCCTACCAGATCAGCCAGTACGATCAGCCATTCTCCAGCGGCGGCTGGCTTGATGTCGGGGGTGAAGGAGCAGACTGCTCCGCAGTTCGCAGAATCCGCATCAATCGTGTGCATCTGGAAGAAGACGCGGGCAAGAACATCCACGACGAGACAGGCGGCAATGCCGACAGTCGCGTCGACCTGAATCGCACCGGAACTCCGCTGATGGAAATTGTCAGTGAACCGGATCTGCGTTCTGCACCGGAGTCGCGGCAATACCTCGAAAAACTGAGATCACTGCTGCTGTTTCTGGGCGTGTCAGACTGC
This sequence comes from Planctomycetota bacterium, assembly GCA_017859815.1. Taxonomy (GTDB): domain Bacteria; phylum Planctomycetota; class Planctomycetia; order Planctomycetales; family Planctomycetaceae; genus SXXK01. Next base: position 9,548 of record JAFMMM010000041.1, read on the forward strand.
AACATGCAGGAAGGCAGCCTGCGTTGTGATGCCAATGTGAATCTGCATCTTCACGGCGACGACGGCCAGACAACAGCGACTCCCATCGTGGAGCTGAAGAATATGAACAGCTTCCGTAATGTCGAACTGGCGATTGACTATGAAGTGCGACGGCAGTACCAGGTTTGGCAGAAAACCGGACATGTACTGGGAGATCTGCCAAAACAAACACGCGGCTGGGATGCAGATCGCGGCGTCACGTTTGGACAGAGAGAAAAAGAAGATTCCAGCGACTACCGCTACTTTCCGGATCCGGATCTGCAACTCGTTGTGACATCTGACGCTGAAATTGATGAACTGCGAGTTGCCCTGCCAGAGACGGCGGAATCCAGACGCACGAGGTACGAAACACAGTTGGGACTTTCTGAATACGATATCGGCGTCATTCTGGATCAGGGTCCGGAGTTTGCTGAATTTTTTGAACAGGTTCAAAAGGCCTGTAACGATGCCAAGACCGCGGCCAACTGGATGACTCAGGACATCCTCCGGGACTTGCGGACTCGAGGAGAGGCGATCGAGGATTTCTGTCTGAACTCTGCAACCCTCGGATATCTGCTTGCTCAGGTGACCGGGGGGCGGATCACCACAAAGAGCGCCCGCGATGTGTACTCAGAACTGCTGGACCAGACGGCAGGGGCCAGCATCCTGCCGGCCATGGTTGAGCAGATCATAAGTGATCGAAATCTGGAGGTTGTCCGCGATGATGCCGCACTCGACGCCGCGATTGCGGCAGCTTTTGCTGCGATGCCTGCTGCAGTGGACGATTTTCGGGGAGGCAAGAAAAATGCGCTCGGCCCACTCATTGGAATGGTCATGAAACAGGTTGCAGGGGCCGATCCTCGCGAGGTACGGGACCGACTTGCTGCGGCAGCAGAATCCTGAAACAGTGGAAAGACAAGTGAGTTGCCTGACCAGGCGGGATCTGTGCTTGACGATTCGAGACTGGCAGCAAGGAGGTGTGTTTGGATGTGAAGCCCGCGGGGTCGCGCGGAAAACCGAGTCGCGAGGCTCGCCGTTTCTCGAGTGATTGTCAAAGATGGGCGGCTGAAGCTGCTGTGCGCACGGTTTGCAGTCCCCCCCCAAACTCTCCTCGCAGTCGCAAATTCCGCCATGTTGAGCAATCGTGGCGAAACTGGTGCTTGACAAACGTAACGGTAGAATCCAGACTTCAGTCGCGGTCCCTACGGATTGCCTCCCACCAAAAAACCTACCTTTAGCGAATCGCTTCGCAAATTGAACTCCAGCTTGTTCAACGGGTAAAAGATCCGTTGTCGGCTCTGCCCGAACAGGCGTGGTTGGTCGTAACTTCCTTTGGTCTCGTTGGCAACAACGGCCAACCGAAGTGCCGATCTGCACGAATTCCTTGCTGCGATTCTGCCAGAATTCGTTGCTTCTTGCTTCAACAGCAAGTGGTGCTGGATGGAAAAAAGGCCGGAATTCGACAACATTCACCTTGGGTCTGTGCACATGCGATCAGTATGGGCGAGGTATTTTGTGTGTGTTTCGTGGGTTCTGGATAAGAATTATTGTGCTTGTGACGTAGATTTCGGATCTGTGTTTGCGTGTTCCGCAGGCAGCTCTGAAGGGTTCTCATGTGGCAATTGGCTGGTTGCAGCGGATTGTCAAAGAGATTGAGACGGTTGAATTCCGGTCGTTGCCCGGGATTTGCGTTTGTTCAGACAAGGTTTGTTGCCGCAGCGGCTTTCCAGTTGTTGGGGCCTCGCTGGCAAGAGTTGCAGTTCTTCCCCCCTCCGTTGGATTTACTTGGAGACACTTGGATGATTCCCGGACAGTCACGCAGAAGTTTTCTGCACGTCGGTTTTTGTGGTGGGATTGGACTGACACTGGCACAGTATCTGCAAATGCAGTCAGCCCAGGCAGACTTGAAGGACTACGAGAGCAAAGAGGGCACTGCAAAATCGGTGATCTTTATCTTCCTGCCGGGAGGGATGGCTCATCAGGAAAGTTTTGACCCAAAGCCGTACGCACCGATTGAGTACCGCGGGCCAATGAATTCAATTCAGACGTCTCTGCCGGGCGAGGTGATTAACGAGAAGTGGGTGAACACCGCCAAGATTATGGACCGGATTGCGGTCTGCCGCAGCATGACCCACGGGGAAGCTGCGCATGAACGCGGTACTCACAACATGTTCACTGGCTATCGACCAAGTCCGGCATTGTCCTACCCCAGTATGGGTAGCGTTGTCAGTCATGAATTTGGTCCTCGGAACAACATTCCTCAGTACATTTGCATTCCAAATCAGCCCAACGAGTTTGCCGGTACTGGGTATTTGAGTTCTTCGTTTGCTCCGTTTAGTCTTGGGTCAGACCCTGCAGCGAATGGGTTCAGCGTACGTGACCTGGCTCTCCCGGGAGGTGTCACGGACGAGCGGTTCACTCGCCGACGTCGGGCTTTGGATGCGGTGAATGATTACTTCGTAAGCAAAGAGAAGGCGGATTCTTTGGATGCGGTTGACACGTTTTACGAGCGTGCCTACGGGCTGATCAGTTCGCAGTCTGCCCGTGAGGCGTTTGATCTGAGCAAAGAAACGGACAAAATGCGTGACGAGTACGGTCGCAATACGGCTGGTGCTCGCATGCTGATGGCCCGTCGCCTGATTGAAGCCGGTGCAAGGTTCGTCACGCTGACTTACGGCGGTTGGGACATGCACGACAACATTGCAAACGGCATTAATGGGCAGGTTCCTTCGCTGGATCAGGCCTACGCACGACTGATCCGTGACCTGGAAGAGCGTGGTCGTCTGAAAGATACGCTGGTCTGCATCGCGAGTGAGTTTGGACGTACACCAAAGATCAATGGGACGTCTGGTCGCGACCACTGGCCGAAGGTCTTCAGCGTTGTGCTTGCTGGTGGCGGAATCAAAGGTGGTCAGGTCTACGGAAGCTCAAATTCCACGGGCAGTGAGCCTGAAGAGAACGCTTTGAATGTTCAGGACTGGGCCAACACGATCTACCACTGTCTGGGGATTGTTGGTGACAAGGAGTTGATGGCTCCTGGCGATCGACCGATTGAGATCGTGGATGGCGGGAAAGTTCGCAAGGAACTTCTCGTCTGAGTTGTGCTGCCTGAAATACTGCGAAACGCTGCCGCTCTGCGGCAGCGTTTCTGCTGCCCGGTGGGATCGATGCGGCGTGGTGAATTCCTCGCTCAGGGCTGCCTGGATTTCTGTCTCAATTACCTCAATGAATCGTTCTGTGGCCAGTCTGGACTGTGCGGATGATGCTGACGGAGAGTGTTTTGATGAGTCGAAGAATTGTCGCTCTGCTGCTGTTCCTGTCGATGAGCTTTGGTCCTCAAGCGGTAGCGTCAGACCCCGCTCTGACCGTAATTACGCCGCGCGGTGGCCAGCGTGGCACGGAACAGGTTTTTCGATTTACCGGAGCTCGTCTGGCAGATGCCGAGGAGATTTTGTTTTACGAGCCCGGTCTCGAGGTTCTCGAAATCAAAGAGGTGAATGCCAACGCCGTCGACGTGAAGGTCCAGATCGCTGCGGACTGTCAACTGGGTGAGCATACTGCGCAGGTGCGGACAAAAACCGGGATTTCGGACTTCCGAACGTTTTTTGTTGGTGCACTGCCGACTGTCGCTGAAGCCGAGCCTAACACTGACTTCGCTGTGCCGCAGGAAGTGACACTGAATGTGACCGTTGACGGCGTGGTTGCCAACGAGGATGTGGACTATTACGCGGTGGACATGAAGAAGGGCCAGCGGTTGTCGGTCGAAGTCGAAGCGATGCGTTTCGGTCAGACTCTGTTTGATCCTTACATCGCGATCCTTGACGCCCGGCGATTCGAACTGGCCGCTGTGGATGATTCGCCGCTGCTGAAGCAGGATGCGGCAGCGTCAGTCTTGATTCCGGAAGACGGTCGTTACATTGTGGAGATGCGTGACAGCAGTTACGGCGGAAATGGGAATTGTCGTTATCGCCTGCATATCGGAAGCTTTCCGCGTCCGCGAATTCCCTTTCCGGCTGGCGGGCCCATGGGACAAACGGTGGATGTCAAGTTCCTTGGTGATGCTTCAGGAGAAATCGCTCGCAGCATCGCACTGTCAGCCGAACCCGGCGATCAGCAGGTCTTTGTTGAGGACGCAGATGGTGTCACGCCGTCTGCGTTTCCGTTCCGCGTTTCTGCACACCCCAACGCATTCGAAGCTGAGCCCAATCAGGGCTTTGACACTGCAACCGTGGTTGCTGAGTTTCCTGCATCCATGAATGGCGTGCTGCAGGAACCGGGTGATGTTGATATCTACCGCTTTACCGCGAAGAAGGGGCAGACGTTCGACGTCGAGTTGTACGGGCGTCGAATTGGTTCCCCGATCGACTCTGTACTGAATCTGTATAAAGCGGACGGTGGTGGCCTTGCCGGCAATGATGATTCCCGTGGCCCTGACAGTTATGTTCGCTGGCAGGTTCCGGAAGATGGAGATTACGCAGTTCGTGTGGCCGATCACCTGAAGCGTGGCGGCCCGGACTTCGTTTATCGAATTGAGTTCCAGGAGGTGAAGGCGTCATTGAGTGCGGGAATTCCTCGGGTCGCTCGCTATTCGCAGTCTCGCCAGCGGATTTATGTTCCCAGGGGAAATCGATTCGCCACGCTGATTTCGGCGGCACGGGTCAATTTCGGGGGCGACTTGAAGATTGATGACCTTGAGCTTCCGCCGGGCATCACGATGGTGGCGCCACCAATGCCGGCGAACATGAACCTGATGCCCGTGGTGTTTGAGGCTGCGGCCGATGCTGATCTGTCCGGTGCTCTGGTGGATTTCAAACTGAGACCAACGGACGAGAATTTGAATGTTGTTGGACATTTCCGGAATCGTGCAGACTTTGTGATTTCCGGCCCCGGTCAGTCTCTCTATGTCTGGAAAGATGTTGATCGTCTGCCTGTTGCAGTCATCGAGGAATTACCGTTTCACATCGAAATTGTTCAGCCGACTGCCCCAATCGTTCGCAATGGCCAGATGCAGTTGAAAATCATCGCGAAGAAGAAGGAAGGTTGGGACGAGGACATCAAGGTACAGTTTCCGTTCCGGTCACCCGGGATTGGCGCGAATAGTGAGATCGTGATCAAGAAGGGAACTAACGAAGGGCTGTATCAGCTCAATGCCAACGGCAATGCGGCAATTGGTGACTGGCCGGTCTATGCCATCGGCTATGCGAATATTGGTGGTAATTCGTGGGCGTCATCACAGATGGCGACACTGAAAGTGGCGGAGCCGTATCTCGGTATTACCGCACAACGATCTTCTGTTGAGCAGGGACAGGTGACAGAAATCCCGATGGAAGTGGAGGTTCTGCAACAGTTGGAGGGGCCTGCTGAGGCCATTCTGGTTGGTCTGCCTCATAATGTGACAGCCGAGCCGCTGAAGATCACGAATGAGACCAAACAACTAGTTTTCAACATCACCACGAAAGAAGACAGCCCGGCAGGGAATCACAAGAATATTTTTTGCCGGGTTACAGCATCAACGAATAACGAACCGGTCATGCACAATCAGCTTGGTGTGACTGAACTGCGTATCGATAAGCCGCTTCCAAAGCCGGTTGAAAAGCCGGCAGAGGTTGCGAAGAAGGAGGAGCCCAAGCCGGCTGCTCCGGCCCCGCCAGCGGAGAAACGCCTGACTCGGCTTGAAAAGCTTCGTTTGGAGGCAAAGAAAGCGGCTCAGGGCGGCGGTGACGAATAAGGAACTGAGACGTGGCACCACTGTGTCCGTCCACCGAACGAATTGATCCGCCTCGTATTTCTCTCAGGTTTCAGACGAGTATCAGATTAGGGACTTCGAAATGAGATTCAGCGTAGTAGGTACGTTGCTGTGTGCCATCGCAATCAGTGCTGCGAATCTTTCGGCAGACGAAGGTGGGGCTGCTGCATCACAGGCCCCCGCTTCTCTGATCGTTAACCCCTCCAATATTCACCTGTCTGCTGTTCGCGATCGCCAAAGTGTGATCGTGCAGGCTGTTATGGCCAATGGACTGACTTACGACGTCACAGATCAGGCTGAGATCAGTATTGGTGACGAGGCTATGGTGCGGCGAGATGGAATGACATTCCATCCGGTAGCCGATGGTGAGACAACGGTGCAGGTGTCCTACGGTGGACACAACGTGACCGTGCCAGTGGTCGTAGTCAATGCAACTGTTGATCCGCCGATCAGTTTCCGACAGGACGTGATGCCGGTTTTCATGAAGACCAGCTGTAACAACGGCAGCTGTCATGGTGCTGCACGCGGTAAAGACGGGTTTCGACTTTCGTTGTTCGGATTTGATCCTGAAGGTGATCACTACCGTCTGACACGCGAAATCCCGGGCCGACGGATTAACCTGGCACTCCCGGAAGAAAGTCTGTTGGTTGAAAAGGGTGCGGGAATTGTACCGCACACCGGTGGCAAACGATTCAGCCCCGACAGTGAGTACTACGACACGGTCGTTCGCTGGCTACAGTCTGGGGCGCCGAATGATCCAGGACCAGTTCCCACGGTCGTCTCCGTGGAGATCTATCCTCAGGGCGCCGTCCTTGATGGTGAAGGAAGTCAGCAACGGCTCACGGTTCGGGCCAAGTATTCGGATGGCACCGACCGGGATGTGACAAGCCTGGCCTACTTCAGCTCGAACAATGAGAACAGTGCAGAAATGAGTCAGGAAGGGATCGTTACCGCTCATGCGCGTGGTGAAGCATTCATCATGGCTCGTTTCGACACCCATACTGTTGGTACACATTTCATTGTTCTGCCGAAGGGGCTGGATTATCAGGATCCCAAAACGCCTGAGTTCAATTACATCGACACTCTGGTTCACAACAAGTTGAGAAAGCTGCGAATGGAGCCTTCAGAAGTTTGTTCAGATCAGGAGTTCATTCGTCGAGTGAGCCTGGACATTGCCGGGACGATGCCGACTCGAGGCGAGTATGAGCTGTTTGTTGCTGATACAGATCCGCAGAAGCGGGAGAAGTTGATTGACGAGCTGCTGCAGCGTAAAGAGTTCGTAGACATCTGGGTCATGAAGTGGGCCGAACTGCTGCAGGTGCGCACCATCGCTAACCGTGTTGAGAAAAAACCGATGCTGGCCTACTACAACTGGCTAAAAGAGAAGGTTGCTTCCAATACGCCGATGGATCAGATGGTGAAAGAACTGCTGGGAGCCAGTGGCGGTTCATTTACGAACCCAGCCACCAATTATTATCAGACCGAGACGGCAACACTGAAAGTCTCCGAAAACATCGCTCAAGTGTTTATGGGGATGCGAATTCAATGTGCTCAATGTCACAATCATCCGTTCGACCGCTGGACAATGGATGACTACTACGGCTTTGCGTCGTTCTTCTCACAGATTGGTCGCAAACGCGGTGAAGATCCTCGCGAAACAATTATCTTCAACTCCGGATCAGGGGAGGTACGCCACCTGGTGGATAACCGAGTAATGAAGCCCAAGTTCCTGGGGGGAGAAGAGCCGGATCTGGCAGGGCGAGATCGGCGTGAAGTTCTGGCTGGCTGGCTGGCGTCAGACGAAAATCCATTTTTTGCGACGAACCTTGCCAACATCGTCTGGGCTCACTTTTTTGGGCAGGGAATCATCAATGAAGTTGACGATGTGCGAGTGAGTAATCCCGCCGTGAATGCAGAGTTGCTTGCGGAATTGGCGCGGCGGTTTTCAGAGTACAAGTACGACCAGCGAAAAATCGTTCGTGACATTTGCAATTCGCGTACGTATCAGTTGTCCACCAGGACTAACGAATCGAATGCAACTGACCACTCCAATTTTGCTCATGCAGAACTTCGCCGAATTCGTGCTGAGATTTTGCTCGACTGTGTCAGTCAAGTGACATCAACTCAGGACAAATTTCCCGGGTTGCCTGTGGGGGCACGTGCGGTACAGATCGCCGATGGAAATACTGCAACCTACTTCCTGACGACATTCGGTCGAGCTTCTCGCGAGACAGTTTGTTCGTGCGAAGTCAAGATGGAGCCGAATCTGTCTCAGGCACTGCACCTGATCAACGGGGACACCTCAAACAACAAAATTAAGCAGGGAGGATTAATTCCGGCACTGCTGAAAGAGGAGAAAACACCTGCCGAGATCATCACCGAGCTCTACATACGGTGTTTCACGAGGCCGCCGCGGGAAGAAGAACTGGCGTCTTTGGTCGCTCTGCTGGACGGTTCGGAGAGTAAGCAGGAAGCTCTCGAAGATATCTTCTGGTCGCTCCTCAACTCCCGTGAGTTCCTGTTCAATCACTGATTGGGAATGACCGCGAACCTCTCAGGACTGACACCTGTTGTGGGCTGAGAGTGGGCGTCGCTTTTGTTAAGAATTGTTGATTGTGGCGGCTATGAGTGCTGGGCATGCTGGTGAAGTCCGCTGAATTTTCGGATTCAGGCAAACACTTCCGTCAAGCTCAGGAAAATCGCGCATTCTGGTGTGCTGGGTTTTGTCGTAGTTGTTCTGCGACGCCTTGCAAACTTGATTTCTTCCCGTTGCGGTTGTGGGAAATTGTCCACCGCATCCATGGAATGCGTTCTCTGCATTCCAGAGGGTTTTGTGGGGCAGACCTGCTGGTTTTTTGTGATTGTTGCTTGCGGAGTATTTTGTTGGCCGCTGGCAATCGTAATGGTGTGAATTGAAGGTGAGTGCAATGATGATGCGACACTGGAATGTTCTGGCACTTGTGTTTGCTTTTGCAGCAGCAGGTGCGCCTGTCTCGGCACAGCAGAAAGTGACCTACGACGATCACATCAAGCCGATTTTTCGGGCTCACTGCCTGACCTGCCATAATACAAACAAGAAGAGTTCGGACCTCGATCTCTCGACGTACACCAACGTCATGCAGGGAGGAGCATCCGGCGCGTCCATTGAGCCCGGTGATGCTGATAACAGCTACCTGTACATGCTTGTGGCTCACACCAGCGAACCCTACATGCCGCCGAATAAGGATCGAATCCCTGACGGCGAGGTCGATCTGCTTAAGCAGTGGATCGATCTTGGGGCTCCCGAGTCTGCGAACAGCCGGGTGAAGATCAAGAAAAAGAACAACGTGTCAATGAATGTGGAGGTTGCCGCTGGAGCTCGCCCAGAGGGTCCCGCACCGCTCCCGGATGTACTCAACCTCGAACCGGTTGTCCATACCACTGCAACGACAGCGATCTCGGCGATAGCAACAAACCCGTGGTCCAAACTGGTTGCAGTCGCGGGCGAGAAGCAGGTGGTGCTGTACCACTCGGAAACGATGGAGGCTCTGGGAGTGCTCGCGTTTCCGGAGGGGCGTCCACGCATTCTCCGATTCAGTCGCAGTGGCGGACTGTTGCTGGCTGGCGGAGGTCGGGGTGGATCTCAGGGCCTGTGTGTGGTCTGGGACGTGAAATCTGGCGAACGTGTCATGACTGTTGGGGATGAGCTGGACGAAGTCCTGGCGGCAGACATTAGCGCTGATCAGTCAATGATCGCTCTTGGCGGCCCGCTGAAAATGTTACGCGTTTACAGTACCTCGACGGGCGAATTGCTGTATGAGAGCAAAAAGCACACCGACTGGATCTACTCAGTTCAATTCAGTCCTGACGGGGTGTTATTAGCCAGCTCTGACCGCAGCGGTGGATTGATTGTCTGGGAGGCATATACCGGGCGTGAGTACGCAGTGTTGAATGGTCACACGGGGCCGGTTCATGCGGTGTCATGGAGAATAGACAGTAACATGCTCGCGTCTGCCAGCGAAGATGGCACGGTTCGTCTGTGGGAAATGGAGAACGGTGGCCAGGTGAAGTCGTGGGGAGCACACGGGGGCGGAACTTTCTCCGTGGAATACACACGGGATGGTCGTCTGGTGACTTCCGGACGCGACAAGCTTGTGAAGATGTGGGACGGCAATGGTGCTCAACAGAGGGCCTTCGATGCTTTTGGCGATCTGGCCCTGCAGGCAAGCCACTGTGATGAAACCGATCGGGTGATTGGTGGTGACTGGACTGGTGAAGTGCGTGTTTGGTCTGCAGCCGACGGCAAGCTGGTTGGGCATCTCAACCCGAATCCGCCGACTCTTCAGACTCGTCTTGAGCAGGCCCAGGCCGTGGTTGGTCCGGCGGCAGAGAAAGTTCAGACAGCAGATGCTGCGTACAAGGCGGCATCCGCTGCTGTAACCGCGCAGCAGCAGGTGATTGCAGCGTCAGTTCAGGCAATGCAACTTGCAGAGAAGCAACTGGCCGACCGTCAGGCTCAGAAGACAGCCGGCGATGCAAAGCTGGCTGCGGAGCAGGAAAGTCAGAAAGCTGTTGTGGCGCGGATGGAGGCGCTTCAGAAGGCAGTTCCACAGTTGCAGGTTGCGGTTGCGAAGTCGTCTGAGGCTCTGGCACTCACTGCTGAGGACAAGGAGTTGGCAGGGATCGTTGACCTGTTGAAGGCTCAGGTAGCCGCTCGCGAAGCAGAGACGAAGACGAAGACGGAAGAGTCGGCTGCGATAGAAAAACGTGTTACAGAGATGAATGCAGCGATTGCCGTGATGGCGAAACAGATTGTTGACGATCAGGCGGCAGTTGCTGCGGCGATGAAGAAGCTTGATGCTGATAAGGCTGCGGCCGCTCCGCTCATGGAAGCTCAAGCCGCGTCCAATGCGGCTCTTGTTGCCGCTCGCGGAGAGCATCAGCAGGCAACAACTCAGGTGGAACGCTGGCAGAACTATCTTCAGCTGACAGGCGAGCTGGATTCCCTGAAGCAGGCTCGCGCGGCAAGAGATGAGGCGGAGCTTGCCTCGCTGGAAGCAGCAGCGATTCTGGACGAGAAGAAGCAGGAACTGGCACAGGCTGTCGCTGCGATGGATGCCGCAAAGGTTCAGCACGCGGAGATGGGGCAGAAGGCTACTTCAGTCCAGCAGAGCATGAAGGCGAGCGAGGCTCGGATGACCGCTCAGAAAGCTGCCGTGGTGCAGTCGGAAAAGGCGGTCCCGGTTCTCAAGGCGTCCCTTGATCAGGCCCAGGCAGCGTTGGCGATCTTGCCGAATGAAAAGGCGTTGCAGGACTCTGTGAATGCTCTTGCCGCTGTTCTTGACGGTCAGCAAAAGCAGATTCCGGTTCTTGGCGAAGAGGTCAAGGCTCTGGCAACGCAGATCACTATGATGCAGGCTGAAATGGTCGCGATGCAGAAATCAATGGCTGAGCTTGCTGCATCCATGCAGGAATCAATGAAATTGTCTGAAGAAATTCGTGCCGGTATGGCGACGCTGGAAGGGCAGGCGAAAGAGATGGAGTCACGGTTTACCGCTGCGATTGCTGCGGTGGATGCGGCGACTGCGACAGTTGAAGCCAGGCGTGAGCTTTTGCGTCCCCTGCTGCAGCTGAGTTCGGTACGCTGATTCCTGCGAGGAAGGAATTCTGCCTGACATAATTGGTCAGTGATTCAGACGGCGGTTTATGAAAACGGGGGTATCGCGGCCGCGATACCCCCGTTTTTTTGTCCCTTGACCCAGTGCGATGGATGCTGGTGATTCTCTGTTCAACGCTGTCGGGGGACTTCCCCTTATGCTTCTGGCAGGATTTCTGAAAAGAACCGGATCCAGTTGTTGTGCATAATTCCAGCGACGTCGGCTTCTGAGTAGCCACGTTTAGTCAGTAGTTCAGGAAGTTGTTGCAGATCCTGATATCGTTCGAAACCGGCAGGAGTCTGTTCCACGCCATATCCCCCGTCGAGGTCTGTTCCTATGGCAACGTGTCGCGTATTTCCCGCAAGCTGGCAGATCAGATCGATGTTCTCAATGACGCGTTCCATGCCAACTTGTCGTTCGCTTTGTTGCCGTACATAACCGGGCTGGAGCATGATGATGTCGAAGGCGACACCGATCACACCATCTCGCTCGATCACCGCTTTATATTGAGCGTCTGTGAACTGGCGTTGCCATGGAGCAAGCCTGCGGGAATTCTGATGACTGGCATGAATGCGACCGTTGAAGTGGTCAAGAACCTGATTGAACGCGACGTCGGACAGGTGAGTCACGTCGATGGTGATTCCCAGTTCTTCGGCGTTGCGCAGGAGTGGAACAGCGTCCAGTGCGAGTCCCACTTCGCAGCTTGTTCCACCTCCGTATCGATTTGCACCGTAGTGTGTCAGCCCGAGTGCCCGAAGCCCGTGCTGATGGAATTCATGGAGGGTATCCGGGTTCAGGACAGGATCTGCGCCTTCCATGGTCTGGATGAAGCCAATTGGGCAGCTATTGGGGGCATTATTCCACGCCGAGAGATGTGCGGCCAGATCCTGCCTGGTGCGGATGCCTTTGATATGACCGTCGTATTCCATAGCACGATGCCATGCCAGATGGGCGTGAGCCATGGCATAGCACGCCTGCGGAGAGGTCCAGCCAAAGGAGTGGTTGATTTCCTTCTCCTGTCTTGCAAGCAAGGTTGAGAGGCACAAAGCCATCTCAGCCTGACGCAGTTCCGGGAGGCTGAGCGTAGCACCACCTCTGCCTGGTTCAGTCATTCCGAGTGACTGTTCCTGAGCTCGAAGATCATCTACTGAGCAGCGGAGATCTCTATTCCAGTCGACACCATTCAACGCAAGGTCAAGATGACCATCCACCAGCAGCACGGCCTGACTCCATGAAAGCAACGAAGAAGAGCAACTGGGAGAATGTGCATTCCCCTGCTTCTGTTGCTCGCTTTTCCTTATGTTACCAATGCAGAATTGTCGCGGTCCAGCGAAGGGCGGACAGACGCGAGAGTCTGCTGCGACATTCGCGCGGGACGTGGTCGGTTCTTGAGAGTGGATTTACGAATGCCGACAGTCTGGTTACCGGAACCGTTATACGAAGAGGCACTTCTGGGGCGGCAGCCTCGTGGCGGAGAGAGTCTGCGCAGGCGGATTCTGGAGTTGCAGTGGTTGTTTGGTTATCAGGCCGCTGACGGTGACGTCGTAATTTGCGATGAGGAGCCTGACTGCGGGGACTTGTGTGCGTTCTTTCCGAAGGTACGTTGGGTTTCTGCAGGCAGGGCAAGCCAGGAGTTGCGCAGATTGGGTCGTGCCGAGCGCGCGGCGTGGAGGCTGGAGCCCTGGGTTTGGTCAGCAAAAGCAATTGAATTTGCTCATGCGTCCGGACTGGAAATCCCCCTGCGTTTACCTGACATTTCACGATCCATCAATAGTCGACAGTTCGCACCGGGTGAGAGACTGTTTCCGCTTCACCGGGATGAAACGGTGCCAACGTTTCCGGTGAGTATTTGTCGAAGTCTTTCGGATGTTCGTGAGGCGCTCGATTGTCTCATGGACCATCGCATTACCCGCTGGATAATTAAGGCGGAGTTTGGGCACTCCGGCCGGAATCAGCTGCGGGGTGACGGTCTCCAACTGAGAGCTGAGCAGGTGGGGTGGCTACAGCGATTGTTTACAGCAGAATGTGTCGCTGTTGTTGAACCATGGCTTGAGCCAATCTGTGAATACGGAGTGCAGTGGAGTGTGGCGGCAGGTGGGAAACC
>JAFMMM010000333.1 GCA_017859815.1 Planctomycetota bacterium
CGGTACCGCGCAAAAACTGATGACGGGAAAGCTGTTTCATCATGATCTCACTGTCAGTTTGTCTGTCTGAATTACGGAGAAGCCCGAGGCGTTGCAGCGTTCCGAATTACTTTGTCCGAAATATCTCACTCTGCACGATCAGGTGAATCAAGTCGCGTGTGCCGAATCCACTGCGTTCGGAGTCGTTGATGATCTGTTCCAGTTGCGTCTGATCGGAGTATCCGGGTTGTCGCCCGCAGGCAACCGTCAGCAGTTTTGCTGCAAAGGCCTGCGCAAGCATTCGCTGGTTTGCAGCCAGTTGATCGCGAAACTGTTTGAAGTCATCGAAATGGACTCCATCCGCGGTTGTTCCTGAAGCGTCGACGTCCGGCCCAATGCGGTAGTTGACCGGCCGTCCGTTCACGACAACATCGGGTTTGGGGCCGGTCCCCTGTGAGCGATAGTAGGTGCGAAAACCGCCGATCGGATTGAAACTCTCAAGTGCAAATCCCGGTGGATCAATGTCCTTGTGACAGTTCTGGCACGACTCCATGTCGCGATGCAGCCGCAGTTGTTCCCGCAGTGTTGTTGCACCACGGATATCTGGTTCGACCCCGGGAGTTCCGGGTGGCGGCGGCGGCGAAGACTGATTCAGAATTCGCTCCAGCACCCATGCGCCCCGAATGACCGGGGACGTGTTTGTTCCATTGGCGGTGACTTTCAGGATGGAGGCCTGTGTCAACAGGCCGCCCCGCAGACTGTTTTCCGGAAGGCGGACCGGTCGCAGTTCGCTGCCGACAACCGGCGGGAGGTCATAGTGGGCAGCCAGCCGGTCATTCAACATGGCAAAGTCTGACCTGACCAGATGACTGACCGGCAGGTTGCGGTTGATCAAATGCCCGAGAAACGCGGTGGTTTCGAGGGGCATGGAGTATCGCAGGTAGGCATCGTATTCAGGAAACAGACGCTGGTCAGGTGCCGTAAAGTCGAGCTCGCGCAGGTCCAGCCAGTTATTCGAGAGGTCTGCGAGGAATCGTGTCATGCCTGTGCCGTCGAGCAGACGGTTGGTCTGTTCCCGCAGCCCCTCAGGGGTGCTGAGTTGTCCTGCTGCGGCAGCCTGCAGCAAGTGCTGATCGGGAGTTGAGCGAGTGAGGAAAAATGACAACCTTGACGCCAGCGCCCAGTCATCCAGCAGTCCTGGTGGTTCCTGCAGGTAGAGAAAGCGTGGCGAACAGAAAATTGCAGTGACCGCAACTCGAAGTGCCGTTTCCGGAGACGCCGATTCCGCTCGCTGGCTGAGGTACAGCCGGCGATACTCGGTGAGTTCGTCCGACTGCACTGGACGACGGAACGCAGCGGTCGCGACCCGTTGCAGGACACGATCGATCTCGGCCCGCTCATCCTGCAGCTGCAGTTCAAATTTCGGCTGGTACCAGCTACGTTCGCGATCCCGAGGATTTGCCGGAGGAATTTCCACGCGAGCCAGCGTGTCGAAGATCAGTTGGTGACCGGCAGACGGCCACTGGTCGTGCAGCGGTCCCTGTAATGTGACCTGACGAATGGCCAGTCCTGGTCCGGGATAGTCGTCAATGGATTCTCGTTGGTAGCGAGCCGGATCCTGGATCCCATACGGCTCAATCGCAACCATGTAGTTTTTTTCAATCCATGTTTCAAATTTGATTGTTTGCAGCGTTGTCGGATCATCCGGGCTGCCGGGCTCAAATGCCCAATATCCGTAAATGGGTTTGTCAGAACCGCGAGCAAAACTTGTCCCTTCAACACTGAATGTGATCGGCTGATCGGTCTGCCATCCATAGCCGCTGACGCGAACACGATAGCGGCCCGGGACACGCACGCTGGTTCCTCGAATCATCCCGGAGGGATAACCGTGGCCGCTGAATCGCACGACTGAGTCGTCGGGGAGCAGTTTCCATTTCTTTCCGAGGAATTGTTCCGCCTCCCGAGTTTCCCGATAACCCGCCTCAATCACCCCCGGGACAGGTGGCTCTGTGGTGGGGGCAACGGCTGCGTCAATCACCCGGGAGATCGCTTCGAGGTATCGCTCCAGATGGACCATGGAGATGCCAAGCGTTGCGCCAACATTGTCAAATTCCTGCTGCCGACCATCCTCCGGAAGCGTGGCAGCCAGCTGCAGTTCTGTGCCGAACAGGTCATTCAGTGTGTTTTCATATTCAAAGCGATTTAAGCGCCGCAGTACGGTGCCGCGAACGCGCCGATGGGCGTCTGTTAACTGCTTGTGCAGCTGCTCCAGCACCGACTGTCGTTCCTGTGGCGTGGGTTGATCGGCCTCGGAGGGGGGCATTTGTCCGGACCGGATCTGTTTTTCGGCCCGGTGAATGATTGCAAAATCGGCCGGATCATTCGGGTTTCGGGCCAGCGTTAGATTAAGACCAGCTGCGGGCATCTCACCGGAGTGGCAGTCAACACAGTATTGTTTCGCAAACTGTGAAAACTCTTCCGCCGGTACAGGTGCAGCACCAATGCCAACCGGCAACCACAAACTGCACAGGCAGCAATTCATCAGGGCGAAGGACCGTGGAGTCATCCGGAGTCGTTTCAAGCTCAGAAGGAAGGCAACGCAGGCCACCAAATGGTATCACCTGGAACAAGATTCATCCATGATGGTTGATTTCAGACGCCCGCTGGGAGGGCGAGTGATGGGACGTCGAAGCGGACGCAGTACGGCAGCATCAGATGCGGTTGATATTTGTCGAGGTCAATGCCGTCGCGGGCATCGTTTGCCAACCGAGAACGTGACTTGCCCACCAGCGTCGGCCGTGGATATCCTGCCGGAGGAATCCGTTGCCGAAAAAACGACCTTCAGGAGTGAGTAGACTGCCATGGCTGTTGACCAGAACACGCGAATCGCACAAATGACGTTTTCCTCTGTCTACCCGCACTACGTGGCGAAGGTGGAGAAGAAGGGACGCAGTTGTGATGAGTTGCATCAGGTCATTCGGTGGCTGACCGGTTACACCGAGAAGCGCTTGCAGAAGTTAATTGAACAGCAGGTTACGTTTGAGAAATTCTTCGCCGGTGCCAAACTGAATCCGAATGTCGGCCTGATCAAGGGCGTGATTTGCGGCTACCGTGTGGAAGAGATTGAAAACCCTCTGACGCAGCAGGTGCGATATCTGGACAAGCTGGTTGATGAACTTGCAAAAGGCCGGGCGATGGAGAAGATTCTCCGCAGCTGACAGGTGGGCGGTCACCCGCCGGTAACTGTTTGGAACGCGAGACTTTCGCGACGGCTGCCTGTCCCGACCACTGCCTGTCCCGACCACTGCCTGTCCCGACGGCTCATTCCGCTGCTCAACACGCCAGCGGCGAAGGCATTGATTTGGAATGTCCGGAGCACGCCGTTGCACGGCCGGCTGCTGTCAATTGCCGCTGGTCGCAGGATTCAGTCCCGCTGATCTGCAAAAAAACTGCCCGGCGTTCTCAGCGGCAGTGACGCCAACAGAAAAAGCCGGGCAGACTGGGTACAGATCCGGATCAGACGTGGAAGTCCCATGCCTGAGGGGCTGATCAGCGGCTGGACAGCAACGCGTCGCCGTTCATTGCAAAGACCCAAAAGCGGGTGGCAAAGTCTGATTCAAAGTCATTATCAACGGCAATGACCAGCGTGCGACGGCCGTCGGGCAGTCGCGGTCCAAAAGTCAGGCCTTCCATCTTCTCTGGCAGACTCTCACCAGCGAATGGCAGCTGGGGAGACAGCAGGTCGAGGAACAGAGCTTTCGTTGCTCCCTGAATTCCAGTTGGCAACTGATCCGCCGGGATCCTGTCATGGTTGGCAATATCAGTTGCCTTTGACAAGTCCGCCAGAAAGACCTTCTTCGATGTGGCCGCAAGTCCTGCTTCCCCGTCACGTTCCAGAACCAGATACTGATTTGGTCCGCAGGCAAGAATTTCGCTGATGCCGTTGGTCGCCTTTTCCATCGGGTAAGCAAACTCACGAACCTCGCCCGTGGCAATCGTCACTTCCACAATGCGGGTGTAATTCCCCACGATCCAGCCGCGATCATTTTTCTCACCGTCCTGCAGCAGGCAGCTTTGCATGATTCCCACAAGTTTTTGGCCATCGAAGCTGAGAGCAAGCCCTTCCATACCCCGATTGCTGACGCGACCCTGAGTGTTGGTTGCAATTTCTGTCGCTTTGTCGGCAGATGCATGAGTGATCTGCAGGTGTTGTGGCAGTGTGAAGCGGCGAACTTCAGTGCCCTGCCCGTCAAACTGCAGCAACTGCGGCCCGTATTCGTCGGAAACAAACAGCGATCCATCGGCTCCAATTCGAATGCCCTCGGGATCGAGTCGACCGGCGGACTCAGCCGTGCTGGTCAGAACTTTGGAGGAACCACTGAAACACCGTCCTGCATAGTCACGAAACAACAGGGTTTGTTTCAGTCGGACTTGTACGGGGGCATCGGCACCGGGCTCAATCGCGATGTCAACGACGTGCAGTCGGCATTCATATTCGGTCGCACCATCATCGGGTCCCCTGTCCGGCAACGCGAGGAAGCGGTTGCCGGCGCCGGTATATTCCAGAGCGGAAATGCCTCCGAAACGATTTGACGGTTCTCCATTCACCAACAGACGCTGTTGTCCGGAGAGGTCCTTGTCTTCACCAGCAACACGGGCTTCGCCAATGAATTCGATGGAAATCATCGGCTGATCTTCGCCAGCCACGGGACGTGCAGAACAGGCAAATCCGATCATCAACGACAGTGCGATTTGCTGAAAACGAAACTTAGCCACGAGATTCCTTTCGGGGAGATGCAGATCTTCCGGGACAGTCAGATGACCATCCGGGATGGGGTTTTTAGGAAGGGGGAACAGTCCGAGGAAGGTCGGCCCATTATTCGAGGGCCGCCCCCCGTCTCTGGACGTTGCTCAGAAATCACCGACGATTTCGCCACCGGACCGCGTGCACACCGAAACAAACAAAGCCGTATCGATGTTTTCACTGACAAATCGAACCGACCCGTCCGCGAGAGCGAACTGAGCACCACCGGTGTGGAAGCTGAACACTTCGCTGACATTGATGGCGTTGATCATGACCGGACCGTACTTCACCAGGCCGTCAGCGGTTGCTCCGTTGATACTGAATCCGCAGTCCGGATCTGCCCAACCAGTGCCATCAAATGGATGGAACTCATTGGCTCCCAACGCCACGACCTTGTCGTCGTCGTAACGAGAGAACATGGCCGCCGTCATCCGGCCGTTCTTTGTCCAAACATCAGGGTTTCCTGCTTTCTCTGCGATCATCAGCGTGTTGGACGTTCCATCGGTGATGTCACGCATCTTGTTTTTGATGCCCTTGCTCAGGACACATGCTGCAGAGCTTTTCCCGGGGTAGGAAACCCCCAGGACGTTGGTGTAGACCTTCTTCTTGACTTCGTTCAGGCTGGCATAGTCGCCCGCCGCAGCACCTTTCACCCAGATGCGATCCACTCGATCAGAACCCGGCGTTGAGGGGCAGAGAAAGGACGGGATGGAAACCCCAACTGCTGCACGATTTCTCAGTGAACTCCACGGTTGCGAGTAGTCAATCGCCGAACCCAGATTGCCTTGCTCGATGAACGGGAGCACCAGCGTTGTCCATGAGTGATATGTGGTTTGTCCGCCGGACGGGTGATCCTCAATCACGACTTTGGGGTTCAGTCGGCTGGGCGGCAGGCAACTGTGGGCTGATTCGTAGTTGTGCAGTGCCAGAGCCAGCTGTTTCAGATTGTTTTTGCACTGTGTCCGGCGAGCGGCCTCGCGGGCCTGTTGCACGGCCGGCAACAACAGTGATACGAGGATGGCGATGATCGCAATGACCACCAGCAGCTCAATCAGCGTGAATCCCCGCTTCTTCAGGGTCAAATTTCGCATTGTTTCTTCCTTTTTGTTGCATCAGTGAGGCAAGCCCTGCCTCGTCTTCATGAGAAAGTCAGTTCAATTCAGTTCAGTTCAATTCAGTTCAGTTCAGTTCAGTTCAGTTCAGTTCAAAACTCTCCAACGTGACACCTGCCTCAACGTCCGCAATCTCAACTTCCAC
>JAFMMM010000042.1 GCA_017859815.1 Planctomycetota bacterium
CTCGCAAAGTCAACGGGGGTTGCAATCCCCAGACAGTCATTACTGACAGCAGCAAGCAAGCTCAAATAGTCACCGGTCTGGATTTCGGCAGCCAGTTCGGCCGGAGTCTCATCGAGCAGGGCATCGACCGCCAACGTCCTGATGGGCTCTTCAAAATGCGCCTCCAGGACATCCCGTAACGCTTCGAGAACAGCGGGATTTCCAACGAGGATAAACGGCACCGGGGTGGAGGGCTGCAACATAGAACCCCGCAGCGCAAGCATTGTACGCTGGATCTCCGCGGCAATGTGCTGGCACAACTCCGGTACACCTGCATCTGCCGATAAACGAATCCTCCGCGACGTCAACGGAAGCCCGTTGCCAACCACACTCAGTTCAGCAAACTCTCCACCAACAGCAACCACCATTGCAGACGAAACCGAATCTGCAGCGACAGACTCAGTAACATCATCGGCAAGGAATCGACCAAGGGAATGAGTACTTACCGACGCGACCGCGGATCGAATTTTTCCCGATTGCAGCACCTGGTCCAGCAGCTGTTGCACTTCCGGGCCGACGGCCATCGCGGTGACAATCCGCCCGCCCTCTTCCTGCGGCGGATATGCAACAAAGTCGATCGGCGTCGCATCATTAACACCCGGGATCTCCCGCAGACTCAGATTGCGCACCAGTTCCGGCAATTCGTCATCGCTGGCCGGAGGCACCGCGAATGTCGCTGAATCAACGGCACCCCGACTGATCAGCATCAGCAGACGTCCACGCTCACATTTCAACTCCGTTATCAGTGAGCGAATTTGTTCCGACTGGCTCGCAGCGTCAGCGGCCGCATCCCGACAGCCACACGACTGCAGCCTGAGCCGGCCGTTACGGTTCCCTTCGGCAATCACGTAACGCAGTTTTCCTGCATCCGGATTTATGGCCAGTATTCGTGGCATAACGAGATCACTTTCCCGAATCGGATCGCAAGGCAACTAAAAAGCAGCAGGCAGCAGCTGTTCACGTGGACACGGAAGAGGCTGATCTGTGGTTGTCTCCCAGTACACCTTTCGGGCTGGCCGGGATGCACCGTCAACTATCAGCCTCCGACGAAGCATCGGCCCCCCGGATTCACGAAAAACAATGAGTTCCATTTGAAAGACATCGCTTCGGTCGGTCAGTTCCGGAAAGACCTTACGAAACTCTTCAATCGTCATGATTCCACCACTAACAAGCCACAGCAGCGACCGCGATTCCATCGGATTCCTTGAGTCTCGACGCGACACTAATTCGTTGGCATTCTCCACACTCATCCCCGGAATCGCACTCAATACACGCAGATCGGCAACCATGGGGTCAATTCGTCCTGTCACAATCTGCTCCGTATCAGCAGTGATGACATTCTGCAGCAGGTCAAACAACAGGCCCGCATCAGGCTGCTCTGACCGAATCACAGGCTCAAGGATGCCGCCGGCTGCCGCCGGTCGCTGAACTGACAGATCCACCAGATGCGCCAGCGATGGAATAACATACAGGCCGTCCGGCCCCGCCGCCTGAGTTCCCTCAACCGGCTGTAGCCCGAATTGTCGTGCCGACGCGATAAACTCAACAAGGTTGGCCGGGAGCCGCCCACTCAGCTGCGTTCGCAACTGCTGCGGGTTCAGCTGATTCAACCTGACGCGCGCCTGACCATCGTTCTGTTGAATTCGTTCCGCAGACCACAGTGTCAGAAACTCGTCGAGACCGCGTCTGTCGGCACCGCCATTTGCGGAAATGGAGTTCACGTCCCCCGCATCGCCGCCCAACGCCGCCAGAGGATCGTTGTTCTCAGCATTCAGCATCGCCGGATCGAAATCATCCTGTTGCTCAAGCAGCTCCCCGACAGAATTGCCCGCTGCACCCACACCCGACGAACCGCCATACAGCAACTCGGCCGTCATCCCGCGCACAAACAAAAGTTCCTGCAGGGTCACCGGCACTGAATTGGCGCTCCTGTACGGGGTGGGAAGAGCCATGTAGTACTCCGACTCCGCCCCAAACTCACGCACCTGCTCGTCACCGTCCATCCAGTCAAGCAGGCTGTCCGCCAGAGCTACAGACACACCGGGCAGCTGCATCAAAGCCTCGCGACCGGCGCCAGGACTCGCCTGCTCCCACTGAAGAATTCTTGCCGGATGAAGACGAGCCGACTCACTCCGCATCCCAAACCTTACAACGGAAGATCCATCTGCCGACATTGTCGAATTGACTGCGGAAAATCGCCAGGAGGTCAGTGTTTCCGGCCCCCCGGCTGCCGACACCGCCGGCATTCCGGGCGCAGCCGCCTGCGGTGATCCGGCGACACCGTCTGCCGGAGAAACGACTCGACCGTGAAACAATCCTGGGTTGTGATCCGTACCACCCAGTTGCTCACGACGGAGCGGGGGCAGTTGAGCCAGCCACAACACCTGAGCTTCTGCTGAGGCCATGGTCGCATGAGCCTGCAGCATCGCCCCATTCAGTGCCGTGGCCTCATATTCCGTTGACATTGCTCCGAGAAAACCGAACCCGGCAAACGCCACCATCATCACGACTACGAGAACAATAATCAGCACCACGCCGCTGCGCGAACAATGGGAACGAACGGATTGCCCAGCAGCTTTTCTCATTGCAGAATTCCGCCGCCAAAATTGACCATTCCCAGGTCTTCACCTTCCAGCAACAACGGGGAATCGCCACGAATCGCCTGCAGCGGGATGATCACTTCTTTCCACTGCAACTCCGGAAACACCACCTCCAAACCGTCCGCTCCTGTCGCGCTCCCTTCAGGATTCTGATCGGATGCCGTCTCCACCCCCGCTTCCATCCCCGCAGAGCCGCCAAAAAATGATCGCAATTGATCAAGGTCGCTGCTGCGGCACAGGTACATCCGAGCTCGAACCGCAATTGGCAACTCACGTCGGCCGACACTATTCCAGTTCTCAATCCACTGCCGACCATCAAAATACTGGAACTGAAGACTCACCACTTCGGGAATTAACTCCACCTGCGGTCGCATGGATGTCGGAATCACCCTGAACGACTCAGTACTCTCAACAGCCTCGCCTGCGAGCGATGGGAGCGGAAACATCTCCTGAACCAGCGTCTCGAGATCCGGTACATCAGCTCCGCCATTTCCATTCTGACGAGCCACGATGGACTGCAACAACGACTGGTCAAATTCAATCCTGCAGAGGCCGGCGGGCAGCCGCGACTGATCAGACTGCAACTGGCCCCAGGGCTGGAACATCCACAATACAACCCGGCGAGCAGAAGGAGTCATGGCAGTGATTCCGCCCGTCATCGGTCCACCGGATGCCTCATCGGTAAGACCAATCGCCCCACCAGTGGGTAAACCCGTCAGCTGGCTCGCCGCTGAAAGACCTGACTCGTCCCCTGGCGTCAGCAGACCCGCCGCCGACTGTGCGCGAGCCAGTTCCAGTACCTCTGCAGCAGGCGTCTCCGGACATAACCGCAGCGACTCAGTCGTTCCCAGCAACGAACTTCTGAACGGTGCGGCATCTCCCCCCGGCAACCCCAGATACTGCTGCAATCGCTCGGCGTCTTCAGCATTTGCCGCCGGCTCAACCAGGAGTTCCCAAACCTCCAGTTCAGCCTCGTCAATCGCGGACTGTTCGTCTGTCAGGTCATCGAGAGTAAACCGCACCTGCAGTCCATTGCCCGGTACTGCTGCGCGCTGCAAATCCTCACGCAGCAACTGAACAATGCTGCGTCTGAGTTGTCGATCCGCGGCTTGCTGCCGACCTGCTGTTAAGTAACTGCCGTACATCGAAAGCATGGACCAGATCATCGCCATCAAAGTGGCTGTCAGCACTGATGCAATCAACATTTCCATGAGCGTAAAACCGCGTCGCCCTGTCACGGTCATACATCCGTCTCGCGCGCAGCCATCTCGCCAAATCATGGCTGGTCTCCGAACAGAAAGTCACCACCGGGAAACTCCTCAGCGGATCGGAGATCCAGTTCCACAAATGCCTCAGCCGGCGGCTCACCGGCAATCCAGCGGGTCAGCGCGAATCGCTGACGTCGAGCCAGTGACTGATCGCCCTCCACAGTCTCAACAGTCAGGACCCACATTCCGGGTTGCGCGGAGAGCTGAGACGTGCGCACCGAATAACGCCAGCGAGAATCCCCGGTTTCCGTCTCTTCTGTCAGCTCTGCTGATGTTGAATCGGCAGCGGAGGCAGACGCTTCTGCAACTTCAATGGTCGGTGGAGGCGATAACGGCTGCCAGACGGCATCCTCCACCATTTCCGCCGGACGCTGTCCCAGCAGGATTTCCTGCATCGTCTGTTCGCACAGTTCCTGAAGCTCACTGCGTGTGGCCGCCTTCCAGGCCTGATCCCGCCCCATCCCGGCCAGGCGAGACAGTACAACGGCGCTGCCCATCAACATCGCAGTAGCAATCAGCACTTCCATGAGAGAAATGCCGCTTCGGCGGAGTTGAAGACCTGCGCGAATATCCGCAGATGATTTGCTGAACCGCTGCTTTCGCCCCGTCATTGTGACACCTCGCCGGCAACCTCGTTTACTGCGGTGCCCGGTGCCATGAATCCTGACTCGGGAATTTCGGGACGAAACGGTGCCGTACAACTGGCAGTCGCAGTCAGACCGCGAATCGTGACATCGATGACGAAATCCCGGCTCCCCAGCACCCGTATCTCGCCACTCGTCTGAAGCCGACCTGAAGCATGAAAACGAAGCGACTCCCACTGTCCTTCAGTGACACTCACGGCTGGTTCCGTGGAGGCACGCTCTGTGTCGGACTCCACCGCCTCGATGAAGTCGACGGCTGGAGAAAAGCGGGCACCTTCCGGAAGTTCCCCCTCGCGCAACAGGCGGTCCTGTAAGAGTGAGGCCTGCGATTCCCCGTCGAACTCCGTCTCGCCATCCTCAGGAGTAACAACTGTCGATGACTCTTCGGGAGTGCTGCCAATGACCGTAACAAGGCCAGGTGAAGGAAGCAGAACGCGAACCATCCGAAACTGCCGGCCATCCGGCTGCCACTGAAACTCAACCGTGCCGCCCTCTCGTACTGCCAGCGATCGCGCTTTGGCAATCGCCTCCTGCAACATCGTGCCAGCCCTTCTTAAGCGGGCCTTATCAAGTGGGCGGCGAACCTCAGGCAGGATCATCCCGGCCAGTCCCGCAAGAATGGCCAGAACAATCAAAAGCTCAGCCAGCGAGTAGCCGGCATGGCAATCGGCAACAGCCGGTTTGAACCCCGGCTGCGGCAAATCACTCAATGAAAATCGCCCCGAGAGAATCGAGGCGATTTGTGCAGCGTTTTCTTTACGCCGGCAAACTGGCAGTCTCATGACACTCACTCATCCGATTCTCCGGACCCGTTTCCATCACCGGTCCAGCTGACAATATCGTCCTCTGTGTTCTCCTGCCCATCGGGCCCGAATGACCAGATGTCCGGCACGTCGAGATTGTTGTGCGTCGCCGGGTATTCATAACTGTACTGATTTCCCCACGGATCGGTCGGCAATTTTTCAGTCTTCAGATACGGGCCATCCCAGGGACTGCTGCTGCCCGACGCAGCATCACCGTCGCTGCCTTCTTCGCCGGAACTGCTCTCGGCAGTTGGCTCAGACACCAAAGCAGCGAGCCCCTCTTCTGTTGAAGGAAATCGATTCATATCCACAGCAAATCGCTCCAGCGATGACTGAAACATTCCAATCTGCGTCTTTACGGCACTGATATCCGCCTTCTGCTTACTGCCCAGAAGTCGCGGACCAATCATGGAGACGAGCAAAACAAGAATCGCCATTACGATCAGCAACTCCGTCAGGGTGAACCCTGTTCGCAGAGAAGTCTGCGCGGTCGATGAAACCTGCCGCCGTTCAACAGCCCTGAAAACTCGCATCTCTTTTCCTTTCAGAATCTTTCGTTCACAGCGATGCTCGCCGTGTTTGTTCACAATGTCGACGGGTCCGATCTCGATTACCATAACCCACACTAATTCGCTCTGGAAAGACCAGCCTGGAGCAGCAGCCTCAACTCATGGAGGTACTCATCTCAAATACCGGCAGAAGCAGAGCAACAATGACAAACAGAATTGCACTGCCCATCACCATCAACAGAGCCGGCTCAATCAGTCGGACCATCGTGTCCAGCTGACGCGAAACCTTCTTGTCGATCCCGTCTGCAACGCTTGCCAATACGGTCTCGAGGTTGTTGGCTTCTTCAGCAATGCTGATCATTGCCATGATCCCGGGAGGAATCAGTCCGCAGCGTGCCAGCGGCGTGGAGAGCGCCTCACCGGCCGAAATATTCTCAGCGGAATTCCGAATAGCCTGCCCCAGCACCACATTTCCTGACGAATCACTGCTGATCTCCAGTGCCTTCAGCATCGGCACTCCATTCCGCAGCAGTGTCCCAAGAATACGACAGAATCTGGACACCGCGCTATTCAACGCAATCGGTCCAAAGACAGGAACCTGTGTTCGGAAACGATCCACGAGTTCACGCCCCCGACTTGAACCAGACCAGCGTTTCAGACCGGCTGTTACACCCGCGAAAGCGATTAACACAAAGATCCCATACCTGCCGAGCGTATCACTCAGCCACAGCAGTACGACAGTTGGTAAGGGCAGCGTTCCCGCACGCTCCAGTTCAGCAAACAAGTCGGCAAACTTTGGAACAAAGAATACGATCAGTATCAGAGTCACAGTGCTTCCCGCAGCCGCCAGAAACGCCGGATACGCCATCGCACCTCGCACTTTCGCACGCAATTCCTCCTGTCGCTCCAGAAACTCGGAAGTCTGCTGCAGTGCTGATTCCAGAAACGCTCCCTCGGTGCCGGCCCTGACGATTGAGAGCGTCAGTTCTCCGAAAACATGCTGATGCATCGCCATCGCCTCGTGCAGTTGCCGACCATCAGCAACTCTTGCACGAATGTCGGCAAGGACATCGCGTAGTGTTTCCTGCGGCGTCTGCTGTGACAGCAGTTCAAGTGCATTCAGCAGCGGAACCCCATTCTGCAGCAGATCTGAAAGCTGAGTCAGCGTTGCCGCAAGCACTTCCGTGCTGACCCCCCGACGAAACTGCAGTTTCAGAAACGGCTGCTTTGCCGGAGATACACTGACCGGAAACAGTGACTTCCCGGCCAACAGTGCCATTACATCGTTACGCGTATCGGCTGTAATCAGACCCTTCACATCCTGACCAGCCATGGTTCGCGCGATGTAAGAAAATTCCGGCACTGGAGCCCCTGTTTGTTTTCAGCTCGCCAGTTCGCTCAGCCAATTCCCAGACGCTCGTCGGCATTTGGCTTGTGAATCGAAAAGCTTTTGAACTCAGTCGGCACGCGTCACTCGGAGCACTTCGTCGATGCTGGTTTCACCTCGGGCCACTTTTAACCAGCCGTCCTGTCGCAGCGTCATCATGCCGGCATCGACAGCCGCTCGACGAATTGCAGCAGTCCCACGCTTTTCAGCGGCCAGGCCACGGATCTCGTCGTTCGTGACAAGCAACTCGTAAATCCCAAGGCGTCCAGAGTAGCCCGTACCACGACACTGTCGACACCCTTTCGAGCGATAA
Source organism: Planctomycetota bacterium (assembly GCA_017859815.1). Taxonomy (GTDB): domain Bacteria; phylum Planctomycetota; class Planctomycetia; order Planctomycetales; family Planctomycetaceae; genus SXXK01. The sequence goes on from JAFMMM010000042.1 coordinate 7,564, forward strand.
ACTGGACTGCCCGACTGATAAACTGACTCTGGAAAGTCCGAAGGAATCTCCTCTGCAGATGGCATGTATGCCTCGCGACAGTGAACACACAGCCTGCGAACAAGCCGCTGAGCCATCACACCCTCTACGGTGCTGCTGATCAAAAACGGCTCGACACCCATGTCGTTAAGACGCATGAAAGCCCCGGCCGAATCATTCGTGTGCAGCGTGCTGAAGACCATGTGCCCGGTCAGAGATGCCTGAATCGCATTCTCCGCAGTCTCAAAGTCACGAATCTCACCAACCAAAACCACATCCGGGTCGTGCCGCAGAATGCTCCGCAGACACGAAGCAAATGTGAGCCCAACCTTGTGGTTGACCTGAATCTGATTGATCCCCTCAAGCTGGTACTCAATCGGATCCTCAGTGGTAATGATCTTGTTGCGCTCGCTGCGAATCTCAGCCAGAGAACTGTACAGCGTTGTTGTTTTCCCGGATCCGGTTGGTCCGGTCACAAGAACGATCCCGTGCGGCATGCGAATCAATTCACGAAAACGTTCGCACGTCTGCTGCTCCATGCCGATGCCTGAGAGCGAAAACTTCATCGCATCCTTGTCAAGGACACGCATCACAACACCCTCACCGTGAAGCATTGGGATGATTGAAACTCGAATATCCACTTCCCGACCGGAAATTCGCAGTTTGATCCGGCCGTCCTGAGGAACGCGTTTCTCGGCAATGTTCAGACGTGCCATGATCTTCAGACGGCTGAGAATTGCTGCCTGAAAACGGTTGAGTTCCGGGGGCACCGGCTGGTTCTGAAGCACACCATCGATGCGATAGCGGATCTTCATTCCAGTGGCTTGAGCCTCCATGTGAATGTCACTCGCTCGCGCGGTCACTGCCTCCGTCAGAATGTCGTTCACCAGCCGAACCACAGAAGCCTGCTGAGCCATCGCAGCGGCCTCTGAATCCTCGAGACTCAGATCACCAAGAATCTCGAGCTCACTCTCGTCATCCGCGTTCTGAGCGATCAGTCCATCCAAAGTCTGAGCGCCAACCCCGAGGTGCGTCTTGATCAGTCCGGCAACCTCGTGCGGCAGAGCAATCGCCGCACTCACAAAACACCCGGTCGCTGCAGCAACAGCGTCGACAGCACGAACGTCGAAAGGGTTGCTAAGTACGATCTGCAGAGAGCCCTCCGTACGACGAATTGGAAAGATTCCGAAGCGATGGATCAATCGCAGTGGAAATCCCTCCAGCAGACTTTTCTCGGGGGACTCCTGAGACAGGTCGATGACTGGCAGAAAAAGTGCCATCCCGAGTGCCTGTAACGCCTGAAACTCCGTCGCAACGCCCAGTTGGTTTGCAACAGCGGCAAGCCCGCCCTCTTGAAACACCTGCTGTGCGTCCGGCAACTGTTCCGGCTGAAAACAGGGAGGGGACTCTTTGGGCGTACCGCGACGCTCTAAAAGTGTGCTCATTGATGCAGTCCTGTGCCGACGGGTGGGAAGAGTCGGCTGAATAGGTAGGATATTAAGGCGGGGCCGACACGATTCGCCTGGGCAGCAGCGACCGGTTCGACCCCCGGATTGTAGGCGGGGAGTGAAGCTCCAGCAATATGCTTGTCGGTTATCAACGGTTACACCAACGGAGCAATCGGCGAAAATGGCTTTTCTTGAGGCCTCAGGAAGCAAAAACACGCCAAATGCTGCCGGATTTTCGGCATTTTCGGCATAGCCCGTGTAACGCTCACTATCTCACCGTTTCCGAGAATCTCAGGCTACCGATTCAAGACATCGCCAAGGATCTCCATCACCCGCTGTGAGTTCACTTTTTGCAGCGGAATCAGTCGAATTCCCTCCGCCCTTGCGCTGCGTGCGGACTCGTCAAGACGTGCAACAAGTTCCTGTAATTCCTCAATCAGTGTCTGCGGCGCTTTGACCACCAGCGAGTTCGTCTCCTGCTGCACCTCAATCGTCAACAGGGGGGCCGAGTTTCGAGCGTTCAGCTGTCGCAGGACACTTGCGACTTCTGCGTCAATTCCAGCCGGAATCGAGACCGGACGCCGGGCACCGCCGGCTGCCAGTTCAGTGCTGTAAACGCCCTGCAGAACCGCCTCAATCCTCTCCGCGGACGCATGCCGCACAGTGATCACCTCGGTCCGGAATACCCGACCGGAGTCCGGAATCTTCTCAGTATCCAGCACTTCCAACAACTGCTCAATTCGATCCCGATCGCTGCGATTGCCATACACGATCAGGACATTCAGGCGTGTTTCCGGGACAATCACCACTGACCCGAACGCGAGGCTTCCAGCAGGGCTGTTGTAGACCTCTTCGATCGTGTCGGCGACGTCTTCCGCACCAGCATTCTGCAGCTGGTAGACGGCAAAGTCACGGTTTCGGCGAATGCCTCCGGCAGCTGACAGACTCCGAAGAATTCTCTCCAGCTGATCAAGTGCAGCAGGATCATCAGAGACGATCGTGACCCGGCCTGCCCCCGGAATCAAAACCACCTCTGCCAGATCCTGATCCGATTCATCGACCGTCGGTATTGCCAATGAAACCGGGATAGCCGAGGCTGCAGGAGCGAACGAGCCTCCTGAGACCTTTGCCCCCCGAAGTGCTTCCTCGATATTGCTTGTGTCATCGCCGCTGCCCTGCTGTTGTGTCTCGTCATTCTGCGGTCTCAAATCACCGGGGCGCAGAACTCGAATTCGATTTCCCCTCAATGACGGCCACAGATTCTGAATCTTGCGGATGGTTCCGTCGACATCACCGGGAATCGGAATCACGCGCATGGACGAGTTGGATCGCCCAACTGCACCGCTGGTTCCTCCTGCGCTGGGTTCACCCATCTGCGTCAATAAGTCGCGAATCTCGTCGATCTGTTTCGGGGTCGCACGGATCAGCAACTGTTCCAGATCCTCGTCCGCCTGCACAACAGGGCCGGCATATCTTGATCTCGAGTACGAGTAACGCGAGGAGGAAGATCGCGAGGAAGAATAACTGGGTGTTCCAAACAGACCTTCAATCGCATTCACGGCGGCATCAGCCGTCAGGACTGTCAGCTGAATCACAGCTGTTTCTCGATCGTCACTTTCCTGAAACCGCTCGGCAACCACGCGAGCCTCAGCCTGTCCCGCAGCAGTCGCAGACACAACCAGTTGCTGTGTGGAACTTTCCCACGAAATACTGGCTCCCTCATCAACGGCTCGCAACGCCCCCTGAATCACTTCAGTGACAGTATCCCCGTCAATCCCGGGCAGCGAATACACCTCAATCGTGCGAGCAGTTTCAGCTGAGACGGGTGGCTCAAGGTCTCTCACCAGGCCTGCAATCATCTCATGCTGCTTCGGACGAGCAACGACCAGCAGAGCATTGCTGCCGGCATCAAAGGAAATCTGGACATTATCCACCCGGCTGAACATGGTTCGCATCGCCAGCGAGATTGTCTGACCGTCTGCGGAACGCAGTCGATATGACCGGGGAACCGGCGTGTCTTCCCGATTATCACGACTCATCATCTGCTCCACCACCTGCTGTATCGTCCGGTGCTGCTCCGGTGTTGCGGTCGCAACCAGGACTTCGTCAGCCGTATCGGTAACCAGCACGGCGTCAGGTATCAGGCGCTCAAGCACTTCCTGGGCTTCATCAGCTTCGTACGGACGAAGCCAGTAGCTTTCTGTCTTCAACTCACCGCCCGGTGCACCGTTGGATGCAAGTAAGTCAGCAACCATCTGGCGAATCTCCGGCATCTTCGATGTCGGGGCACTCACGAACAACTGGCGACCGATCCGGTCGGGCGTGACCTTGGCGCCTGCCGGTAACACCGGCCCCAGAGCTTCCTGCACAGAGAGCGCGTCCATCCGATTCAGACGAAACACAGCCAGCTCATTCGGCTCTGCAGATTCGCCGGGAATATCAAGCTGCTCGATCAGTTCGCCAATCGTGACATGCTGGTCCTCCCGAGCAAGCACAATCAAGCTGCCGTTGGCATCGCTCACTGTGACTCGAACGCCGTCGTAACGTGAGTACATTGATTCGACCAGATTCTCCACCGTGTCCGTGTCGACGTTTTTCAGCGAGTAGATTTTTGGAACAGGACGAATTGCACCTGTCGAGGTGCCACGCATCTGAGAAGCCACCTGCTCAATCGTTTCGTGCTGCAACGCGGTGGCCGTGGCAACGATCATCTTGCGATCGGCATCCGTGACAATTGTGGCATCGGGAAACAATGCCAGCAGCACTTCCTGAACTTCATCCGCATTTGGCGCACCAATCACATAAGATCGTGTTTCACGATCTCCCTGATCCGCAACCCCCGCTGTCACCGTCTCAATCAGCTTCGCGATCTCCTGCTGTTTGAATTCAGGTGCTCGCACGAACAACTGACGCCCACCCGGATCAGCCGTTAACTGCACATCACCATCAACGAGCGGGGTCAGAACGCCAATGACTGCTGCGGCCGAACTACCCCGCAGTGGATAAACGCTGAGCACTTTTGCGGAAATCGTCGGGCGAGCTTCGCCGAGTTGCTTCAATAACTCGGCAATCTGCTGGTGCTCAGCCGCTGTTGCCACGACCATCAACTGATCGGCATGTGCCCCCGATGTTATCGAAGCCGCCGGGACTGCAGCCTGCAGCACTGTCGTTGTGTTAGCGCCCAGATCACGAATCGAATACAGCTGCAGTGATCGGTCGGTTTGAAATGGCTGTTCCGTCTGCAAACGCGCCAGCAGAGTCCGGATCTCCTGATCCCGTTCCGTCGTCACGTGAGCCATCAGTCGGGTGCCTTCCGCTGTCAGCTGGAAAGTCACATCAGCCCATGTCGCCGCCAGCAGCGCCTGAATTTGGGCCGCAGACTTCGCCTCCACAGGATAGAACTGCAGTGTCTTCTCTGTGTCGCCCGCTGCCTCCTGCAGTGTTTGCAGCACCACCTTGATCTGCTGATGCTCGCTCTCCGTCCCCACAATCATCAACTGGTTCGCTTCGGCACCGCTGGAGATTGAGGCTCCCGGTACGGCAGACTGCAGCACCGTTGTTGCGTTGCTGCCCAGATCACGAATCGAATACAACTGCAGCGATCGGTCGGTTTGAAATGGCTGCTCTGTCTGCAGCCGTTCCAGCAAAGCCCGAATTTCCTGATCACGCAGCGTCGTCACCTGAGCCATCAGGCGATTTCCTTCCGCCGTCAACTGAAAGGTCACATCAGCCCACGTCGCTGCCAGCAATGCCTGAACCTGAGCAGCTGTCTTCGCCTCTACAGCATAGAACTGCAGTGTCTTCTCTGTATCGTCCGCTGCCTCCTGCAGTGTTTGCAGAGTCTGTGCAATCTTCGCATGGTCTTCTGCTGTCGCAATAACACTTAAACGCTTCAGGGGAGCGTCCAGAGTGACAACGGCCTGCGGCACCAGAACCGACAACGTACTGACCGCCGTCGTACCAGGTGTGCTGCCAAGTGCGTAAAATTGAAGCGACTTTTTTGAACCCGGAACACGAAGTTCCGTCAGCAGTGCCTCAACACGCTGGTGATCCGCTGCAGTGGCCATGACCAGCAAACGCACATTCAAAGCGTCAACGGTGACAGCTGCCGTTGGAATCTGCGCCGCCAGCATGGTTGTCGCCGAGGTCTGATTCAATTCCTCCAGCGAATAACTCTTCAACGTACGTTCCGTACGCTCCGCACTCACGATGCTCTGCAGCAGCAAACCAACCTGCGCGTGTTCGGTTGGGCGAGCGAGAATCAGCAATCGGGAACCGTCGGAATCAGGAATCACCTGCACGGTGGGAAGTACCGTCGCCAGCAAACTTGTGGCTGTTGTAGAAAATGCGGCGGTGACGGGATATCCCCTCAACTCCCGCTGCTGATCAGCTGTCTCTTCACTTTCCTGAAGCTGTTGCAGCAGGTCAGAAACCTTCTGATGGTCCCTGTCCATCGCCAGCACAACCAGTCCGCTGCCTGCCGAGTTCACCGTGACCTGAGCGGTCGGCACGAGGCCGGCCAGAATTGTAGAAACCGTTACCGCAGGAATCTTCCCGGTTTGATACACGATAACTCGCGGGCCACCGGCTGACTGACCCTGCAGCAACTGTTCGAGGGACAGCCGTATCTTCTCCTGGTCGACGGGCGAGGCCCACGCAATCAGTTTGCCCGCCGTTTGGTCCACGCGATACTGCCCGCGCGGTGCCAGCAACTGCAGTGTCGCCACAAATTCCAGCGGATCCGGAACCACGGCTGGATAGACTTCAAGAACCGGGCGAGCATCACCTCCCCGCTCCGTATTCAGCTGCTCCAGCACGATTTTTGCCACGGCCTGATCGTCCGTGGATGCATAGACCGAAACCTGTCCGGCCTCAGCGTCCACCACAACAGTCCCGCCAATCAGCTCGCGAAGAACTTCCCCGGCGCGCTCCGGACTTGAATGCTGAATCGGATAGACCGCAAGTCGCGACTTCATATTCTCCGGTGACTGCTCCGGAACTTCGTCCAGAACCGCCTTGATGGATCTGAGATTCAGAACCGTGTCAGTCGCCAGCAGCTGCTTTGTCTGAGGTAATAACTTGACGTTTCCGTATTTCCCCAGCAGCGGCGTGACCTCTTCCAGTACTGTCTCGCCCGGACGGTCATTCAACGAAAAGATCACGCTGACAAAATCAAACCGCCCCCGGACAGGAAGCTCCGCCGGCAGAATTCTGGGAATAGCCCCCTCCGGAAACCCACCGCTGAGACTTAAGCACAACAGTGTTCGCTCGCGGCGGACCAGAGTGAATCCCTGTGTCAGCAGCCAGCCATTGACCAGGTCAATGGCCTGGGCCGGAGTGTATTCACTGGAATCGGCAAACGTGAAAACGCCGGACGGGGCAGAATTCATGATCAGCGAAAGATCCGCTTCTCCAGCCAGCCATGCCAGGACATCCGGCCATTTCTGAGATCGGAAATTGAACTTCAGCGTCTTGCCGGAAAACAACGTGTCAAACAAACGCCGTTGCTCTTCTGACAGAACCTGCTGCAGTTCCGTCTCGGCCGCCGACTTCGCTGCAGCTTTGGCTTCGTCAGTCTCAGCAGCAGCAATCGCTGCCTGCTTCCCCGACAGGATCTGCAGAACACGCCCACGCTGTTCGACCGTCAACTGGATCGCGGCTGCGACCTCAGTGTCAGAGAGCCGCTCAATGTCCGCAACAAACAACGGAGCAGGAGTCGCCGCAGCGGTCTCCGTCTGCGCCCGGACTGGATTCGACAGCCCAGTCAACCAGACTGTTGCCAGCAGAAAACCGAAAACCAGATTTCGTGGGACAGGAAACAACATCCGAATTCACTCTTACGAAAGGGCAGGAAGTCGCGGAGAGACCGGCAGCGCAGAACCGTGTGTAGTCTGGTTCGGATCGGCGAAGGGAGGCGGTACAGGATGACCGCGCTGCAAGGTGGGTTTGCCATATCTTAGCCACGGAGAATCCGAATAACACGGTTATTCCAGGCCGTCTGAAGACCTGCGATTTGTCACAGCCTCTCCAGACGCCTCCCCTGCCGTTGGAATACACCGGCCTCGGGATGGTCGAGGACCCGCGGAGATCAGCACAGCCTCATTGAGCCCCACAATTGTGAATGATCCTCCTGCATGGGTTCTTTTGGTAATTGCGGTCGTAACGAATATGCCAGCTGGGACTGCGGCAACCTCCACGCAGAATGGCATGAAATGCCGTCCACCGCCGTAATCCACGGTATGAAAACGCTACTCCCCAACGACCCGCTGGCAGATCCTAAATCCCTGTCAATTGATCTTGATCCAGGGCAGCTACTGATCCGATCCTGAAGTAGGTGCCGGTCCGTCTCGATCGTGGCGAATGACTCGCCGCTCTGCATTCCAGTGCTGACAACATCTCATTCAGACAGAACAATCTGCTCCATGCGATCTTTGCTCCCTGCATTCATCCTGCTGCTTTGCCTCACTGATTCTGCTGCCGCCCAGGGCTTATTCGGCCCCCGTTCGATTGGCCGTGGGATCTCCGGCCGTTCGTCGACCTCCGGATCATCTGCCCGATCCGGCTCGTCACGTTCATCTTACGACGACTATGATACTCCCGTGAGTGCATTCGAAGGCCGCCGTTTTACCCGCGAAGCACGCTCCGCGAACGACTTTGTCGGTGGCAATACGCAGAGTGAGACAGTGGGCGGTTTTGTTGGCGGCCAGTCAGCAGCAGAGACTGCGGTGGCCGCCGCTGTCGGCATCACAGAAGCTGCACCGACGGCGACGAATCGACGCCGGGTTATTCGCCCGCTGGGGCTTTACGCAGAACGCCTGTCACTCTCCCCCGATCTCATCAGCACCGCTGCGATCATTCGACAGAGTCTCACTGCGGAGACAACGAAGCCGATGGCTGTTGCGGTCTGGGCTGATACGCAGGGGATTGACCTGCAGGTGTCAGCCGATTCTCGAAACGCGGTCTTGAGCGGAATCGTTCTTTCGGAGAAAGACCGGGAGACGGCCGAGTTACTGCTGATGCTGGAGCCAGGTATCGATCGCGTTGAAAATCAACTGAAGATCGCGGGGTCTCCGGCAGTACCTCCGTCTCTGTTACCCGCGAATACGAGTGCGGGAACGAAACAGCCTCTGCGTCGCGGACCTCGGCGGATGAAACGCTGAACTGCCCGGATGGTTCAATCAAACGCCTCGGGTCGTCTGCTCTGCTGACTTCTGCTGCATCTGCATTGGAAATGCCGCTCAGATTTCTGGTCAAAAAGCCGCTGGGCAGGGGAATCACCGTGGATTCAGCAAGTTGCTCCGGATTCGATTTCGCACCGTTACGAGGCAACCTGGGAACAGCATCGGTGTCGCTCCACGAAGCCTGCTGAATCCAATTATCCCGAGGCGATTTCACCACAATGTCGCTGTCCGCATCATGCAGCACCCGCTGCTCAGCCAGCGATTCATAAAACCGACTTCCGTCCCCTGGGCCAGGCAGCACCACATGAGCTGGACTTGAAGTCAGCTCAGTACCCTCCACCCCGACAAATCGCGTTACGACGGTCAGATGAGCAATGGGTCCACCTGCAGCGTCCCACGGCAGCCAAAAGCTGTAAGAATGCCCCAGACGGGAACTGCTGTAGTGCTGACCAAGATCCTTCGCCGGAAAGACATATTTGCGATCAGGGCTGCGTTCTGCTGTCCCAAAACTATCGTCCCAGACATAAACGACCAGAGAACCAGCAGTGCGAATACTGCGGTGCCGCTCACTCCCGTAGAACAGTACTCGGCCACCAATTCCTCTGGTAGCAGGCTCCCCGGACTGGTGCAGCACGGTATCAGACCAGACCGGGACCATTTGCATGGCGGTGCCCACATCATCGTTGTTCCAAAGCCGGGTCAGAGAATCTGCCGACGACATGATGGAACAACCACTGCTACTGCTCAACAGCAGCGACAACAGCAGAATGGTTCTTGTGTAAGCTCTTACAGCTTCCATAACCTGAACTCACAACCTGGTTTCGGACAACGATTCCGAACACAATTTCGATTCGAACTGACCGCAGCGAAACTGCTAACGAACCTGCTCGGCAGCAACGGGACGGATCTTTCTCTGCACTGGCGACTGTAACTCACCCCCATAAAAAGCCCGGCCTCGCAGAACCCGCTTCAGCGGCCCCTGTGGACGAATGGACTCTCCGGTGGATGCAAACGCCGATGCCTGTCCCGGCAAGTCGACTGCACTGGTCGCGGAGGACTCTTCTTCCAGGTCCGGCGGAACCGGCGGCGGTGGGGGAACCAGCGGCTGAACAGCTGACTGCAAATCCGGGTCAGAATTCAGAATCCCCGATTCCTCCAAACTTCGAATACTGGGTGTCTGATCCGGGTAGATCACCGGAACATCGTCTTCTCCGGTATCGTTGTGAATCGGCGTATCAGGGTTCAGCCAGTCAAAGACATCCGATGTAATCCATGACATCCGTGACATCTCCATCTGCTTCATCATCTCTTCTTCCGACGCTCCTCGAATAACATGAGGGGTCAAAATGATCAGCAGTTCCTTGCGGACGCTTGACGTTCCATCGTAGCGAAAAAGATTGCCAACCAGCGGCAAATCACCCAGCCATGGTACTCGGCGGGAGGTGGAGCGATTGTCAGAAGTAATTAAACCGCCAATCACAATTGTCTGCCCGCTGGCAGCGCTGACAGTGGTCTGAGCCGTCGCAATATTCACTCGCGGCGAACGTATCACAGCACCATCGGAGGACACAGAAACCGGAATCCCATCAATCTCAGAACCAACGTCAGACTTCTCTGCGTCGATCTCCATCACCACCATTCCCTCCGGACTGATCCGCGGAGTCACACCCAGAATCAGGCCCACATTTTCCAGTTCAACACTATTGACCTGCCCAACCTGAGTGATACTGGTCCCGGTGATTCTGGGAACCTTCTGCCCAACCTGGATGAAGGCTGGCTGATTGTCCAAAGTCATCACCTGAGGACGACTGAGAATCTCCAGATTCCGTGACTGGTTCATCGCTCGCAGCAGCAAACTGATATTCTCGCTGCTGGCAGCCAGCACCAACCCTCCAAATTCGGTATCAGAGCTTGTTCGTCCGAGGCTGAAATGCGACAGAGCCTGCCCGCCCAGACTGCCACTGCCTGCCAGTACAGCGTCCGAGCCGGAATTCCCCAGCGGTCGGTTATTGAAGTCAAATCCAGGAGTCAGGGATGTGTAACCAGAGCCGGGCGCCGGCAGGATGCTGCCCAGCAGACTGCGATCAAATAACAACGAATCCTGCAGCCCCAGCTCTACTCCAAACTCATACCGATTGTCGAGTGTCACTTCCGCAAGGATGACCTGAATCATCACCTGTGGTGGCTGCTCATCCAGCCCGTCCACCAGCTCGATGATCTGCTCAAAATACCTTGGCGTTGCACTGATAATGAGTGCATTCCCAACAGGTTCGGGAACAACCACAACCTCAGACTCAATCTGTGTGAATGGATTCTGCCGGCCTGGCGCTGACAGATTCACAACTCGCTCACTGCGAAGAAAGTTGTTGATGGCATTCGCGACATCAAGTGCTGGTGAATTCTTCAGGCGATAAACCCGATTCATACGCTCCTGAGTACCTGCTTCGTCCAGACGCAACAGCAGAACTTCTATAATCCTCAGGTCGCCGGACGTGCCCGTCGCGATAATGCTGTTGGTTCGCACGTCCACCGAAAATCTGACCGGCACGAGGGATGTCTCGCTTTCTGCAGTAGCCAATTGAGGTACTGCTGCTCCAACCGCTTCCGGAAACAACGATCTCAGCACCTGGACCAGATCCGACGCATCCCCGTTGCGCACCTGAAACACCTTGAGCTGTGCTGACGTCGCCGGATTCTCATCCAGGCTGCGAATCAGCTGTTCAATCATGGGAAGTGTCTCCGGAGGTCCGGTCAGAAAGATTCTGTTGGTCCTTGGGTCAGGTGTCAGGCTGATATCGTCCAGCAGTCCTGAAGCTAGAATCTGCTTTCCATCCGGGCCGGATAGCAGCATCTGCAGGGCAGCATTTCGCTGCTGTCCAGTTCCGCCTGCGGCGGCCTGCAGCGCGTTGTTCACAGTATTCGCGACGTCGGCAGCAAGGGCGTTCTTCAGGACAATGATCCTCGCCTCATTGACCGCCTCTGACGTACTTCGATCCAGTCGCGTAATCAGCAGTCGCACCTCGTCGAGATCGCGAGGTGCGGCATTGACAACCAGAGAGTTCGTGCGAACGTCTGATGTCACAGTCACCTCTGGACTCAGTCCGCCACGATCCGCAAAGAATTCGGTGATCAGCGACGAGACATCAGTCGCCCGCGCGAATCGGAGAGGAAAGACCTCCAGCTGTGTTTCCGGCTCTACCGTTTCATCCAGACGTCGAATTAACTTCTTTGCGGCCTCGACAGCTTCGCCCCAGCCGATCAGCAGCAGTGCATTTGGCTTCACCAGCGGTGTCAGTGTCACACGTCCCTGAAGAGGTCCGGTTAGTGTCTCCAGTACCTCCTCCATCACGTCATTCAGCGCCTCACCACGCACATTCCGAAGATAAACGACATCAATTTCCGGCGTGGTCAGCTGGCTCAGACGCTCAATCTCCTCAATAATCCGACTGAGCTCCTCCACGTCAGGATCCCGGCCGCGAAGGATCATCACATCCAGATCCGGGAGTGTCTCAACCGTAACATCAGCAGACGGTCGGCTGAGCATCTGCCCTTCCGTGTCGCCGCTGCGTGCCGGCACCGCTGCGTCGCCTTCCTGCCATGCAGCCAGACGCACGCCGCTGCGCGGCCCGGCATTTCTTCCCTGGTCCGGGTATTCATGGCCCTGTGTCGCATCATGGATCGGAGCGTGGCGGGACTCCGTCTGCTTCCACAACCGTACCGCACGCTGAAAAAAGTCGCCCTCCACATCGGTCAGGCTGACAATGCGTACTGCGGATTCGATGTCACCGCGAGCAGAATCGTCGAGGTAGCGAAACAGCTTGCCGAACTGCAGGGCCAGATTTGGATCACCGCGCATCTCAGCCGTACTGCGACGATGGTCAAAGGTCACCGACAAGGATCGACGTGATTCGCTTACAAAGAAAATAACCTGACCTTGTTGCTGCAGCGATGGGCCGAGGAGACCGGGCAGAGCCTGTTCTGCCTGCATACTGTCCAGAACACGAAATCGATATTCTTCGCGAACAGACTCCGCAGCACTGCTGGTCGCCGGCAGCGGCAATCGTCCCCCTGAGGCATCCTGGTCAATCAATGGCTCAGGAACACGCAGATTCGTCTGAGGTTGGGTGGCCGGTGCACCAGCCAGGAATACGGCTGCCTGACGCTGCAGACTTTCCTCCGCAACAACGTGCACCTGATTCCTTTTTTCATCCACTGCTATTCGAGCGTCTTTCCCCAGTTTCATTCGCAGCATCCCGGCGGCAGCTCTCGGATTGCTCGTCGTATAAGATCTCAGTAACTTCGGTTCCGACGGCAATGACTCCGCCACAGATCCCTGCTGCTGCATCTGCTGCAACAACTGAACTGCTAACTGGTGCGCAGCTGCGGAACCGGAGATCAGCAATTGCTGACGCTCCTGGTCGGGGACCACATGCGTGGATGAGGCTTCAGTGCCGAGCAGTTCCAGCAGCATTCGACCGGCTTCAGAAACATCCACCCCATCCCCGGAATAGACTCGGTATTCCCGTGACTCCTGCGACCATCCTGCGGCACACAGCAGCATCACTGCGATCAACGAATGCAGACAACTCTTCATGGACAACAACCCGTCTGAGGGCAGACTGACTGGCGGGATTGATGTGCGCGTCTTCGCGCACACATTCGGCGAGGAGATGACAACACCGGTCCGCGAATTCTTTGTTCTGCAGAGGTGTCTCTCCCTGACAAATATGCCAGTCGCGGTTTCCAGCCAATACGAGCTGGGGCAATCGCGGCATAATCGGCGGCACAGTTTGTCCGGAGCAGCTTTCGCTGGCAATTTTCTGCAGAAACTCGACCGGACAACACCGGCTTTGTGCCGGAAATCGTCCCAAGCGGCAGCTTTTGCCGCTGATTGCGAACGGGAGCCTCTCGCCCGGGCTGCAGCCTGTACCGAGGCCCGACATTCACTATGCTTCCGACAGTGGCAGTCTTTTAGTCCCTCTTTCGTCATGACAACGCGGCAGTCGCATCGTTGAAAAAAATCGTCCCACACACCAAAGGTCATCAGCGCACACGCAGTGACCACGCAACGGAACTCACACAGGACTATGTCGAGGCGATCTCTGAACTGCAGGAGCAGGCAGGGGAATGTCGCGTCAAAGATCTCGCTGCGCGATTCGCGGTGAGCCACGTGACGGTTTCGCGCGCACTGTCACGAATGCAACGGGATGGCTTCGTGGAAACGCAGCCGTACGGACCGGTCACACTGACTCGCAAGGGACAGAAGCTGGCCGGATTTTCACGACACAGACACAAGATCGTCATGCAGTTTCTGATCTCGCTGGGCGTGAGTCATCAAACAGCCGCAATCGACACAGAGGGAATTGAACACCACGTCAGTGAGGAGACTCTGGCAAGAATGGAAGAGTTCCTCCGCGATGGAAAACTGGATGGTCAGCAGAAAACCTGACTGCTCACGCTGCCGGAACACTCAGTCGCTTTCTGACCCACTCAGAAACCTTACACCAGCTGCATCACTGAGAATTTATCACACAGCGAAATCCGGTATGGAAAGCCCCGCTGTCCTCCTCACCCTTCATGCGTGCGGAGACGCGATAACCAACGCAGTACTGATCACTGCACATGAATGATCCGCCACGCTGAACTCGTTTGATAATCCCCGGCTCCTGTGGATCATGTGATGATTCAGGGCCCCTCGGATTCACTGCCGGGCTGTACGAGTAGTAGTCGGGCTGGTAGTAGTCATGACACCACTCCCACACGTTTCCCGATATATCCACCAGGCCCCATTCATTCGCAGGGAAACTGCCCACGGGAGCTGTCCCGGAGAATCCATCTTCGCCCGTATCCTGCACCGGAAACTCACCCTGCCAGATGTTACCCCGCCACTCACCTCGCGGCGTCAACTGATCACCCCACGGATATGAACGACCGGACTCGCCACCTCGGGCAGCGTATTCCCACTGGGCTTCTGTCGGCAGTTCTTTTCCCGCCCATTCGCAGTACGCCGCGGCATCCAGCCAGCTGACATGAACGACCGGATGATCCATGCGGCCCTCGAGAGACGATTCTGGTCCCTCCGGATGCTTCCAGTCTGCCCCGGCGACGTATTGCCACCAGCTGTATGCCCCCTTGCGTGGATCAATCTGTGCGCGACTTTCCAGCGGCAGACTGCAAATCGATCCGGGAGTATCGAATTCCGGCAGAATGGCGAGTGAATCCGCCGCACTACCCGGCTTTACGCTGCGAAACTCGGGGGGCTTTTCTGCCAGCGTGAGATATCCGGTGGCCTCAACAAATTCTGCAAACTGGCGATTGGTCACCTCAGTTCGATCCATCCAGAAGCCGTCCAGCCGGATGCGATGCGGCGGAAATTCGTCCGGAAACATCGTCTGCTCGGTCCCCATGACAAAGCTGCCCGCCGGAATCCATACCATGCCCTCCGGCCCCTTTTCCGGCGTACGATCGGTTTCACCGCTGGCACTCGCCTGATCTGCCGACTGCCGTTGTGATGAATCCGGAGATGCAACTCGCCACGCAGCAATCAACAACAGCAGACCGGCGACAAGAAATGTCGCTGCAGACAAGATGGTATTTTTCATGTGATGGTCGTTTCAACAGCCGTGGTTCTCTGTTAGCCAGTACTTCGCTATCTCATCGGCGAGGTCAGGGATTGTCAACTGCTGAGGTTTGATGCTGGACGCACTGGCACCTGCAGCACGGATCCCAGGCACAATCGTCGCCACTCAACAGCCGCGCGGAGAACACAACACCGACAAACAGGCCGCCGCCGAATGGGAAGACTATCTTGACGGGGTACGCAAAG
>JAFMMM010000334.1 GCA_017859815.1 Planctomycetota bacterium
GTCTTCCTCCTGAGCCGTTGATTTCGGATGTTGTGCGATCGTCGCCAGGGAATCAGCGACTGCTGGTCACTGACTGCTGCTCTCTGAGTGCGTATTGATTTCAGATGCGGGCTGCGTTTGCCCGGACGACGCGGGCTCTTCCACGGTGATTCGAATTGGCCACGTGAATTCAAATGTGGCTCCACGTCCACCGTCGCTGCAAATGCTGATTGTTCCGCCATAGGATTCCACGGCCTTTTTGACGATCGCCAGCCCGATCCCAGTGCTGTCACTGGCTGGATTTGGTGATAGTGTCTCGAATACCTCAAATGCGCGATCATGGTGTTTCGGCAGGATACCAGGACCATCATCCGCGATCACAAAACGCAAGAAATCCTGATCCTCGGCGACTGCAACTGAGATCATTCCGCTGTCGTGGTCGTGGTGCTTGACGGCGTTTGAAAGCAGGTTGGTCAGGATCTGCGTGAGTGGTGTGCTGTAGGTTTCTATGGGTGGCACAGCCGCATCGACGGACACCGTGAACCCGGGGGGGACTGCGAGGCTTTGAATGACGTCGTCAATCAGCTGAGCGACGTCAATTCGGGTCCGTCGACCGTGTATGCGACCGGCGCGCGAGTAAGTCAGCAGGTCCGCAAGCAGGAGATCCAGCTTATTGATCCGCTCGATCATTTGGACAAGGTTTTCCGACGCCTCCTCCGGCATCTGCTCTCCATGATCTTCAATTGTCCAGTTTGCCAGCTGACGGATGCCGCGCAGTGGTGCTTTCAGATCGTGCGAGGCGACATATGCAAAAGAACTGAGTTCCTTATTTCTCTGTTCCAGTTCGTTGGAGTAAGCCAATAGGGCGGATTCGATACGACGTCGTTCAGTCATATCGATGTGCACACCGAGCATTCGTGTGGCGTTACCGCACGAATCGCGGATCACTTCTCCCTGCGAGAGGATCCAGCGGTCGTCGCCATCCTGATGCCGCATTCGGAACTGCGAACTGTAGTGGTCTGCCCGTTCGGCGAGATATTCAGAAATGCACAGCGCGGCGTCCTCCAGATCATCAGGATGCACCAGTTTCTCCCAGTCCGAATAGGTGCTCATGGGCATGTCGTCGGGATAGCCCAGCTGGCGGCGAAACTGCACAGAATAGAACACCTGATCGGTGGCAAGATCCCAGTCCCAGAGGCCAACATTTCCGCATTCCATCGCCAGACGAAGTCGTGTGGATGCGTTTTCTGCCTGTTGATGGGCGGCATCGATGCGTGCCTCCAACTGTTTGCGTTCTGAGATGTCAATAATGCTGGCTCTGATCAATTCGTCGTTGCGGGACGGCAGTACTGTCAGTCGGACCTCCGCAGTGAACTGCTCGCCCGAAGATCTGAGATGCGTCCATTGGAAAATCGTAGAACGTTTCTGCACCACTTCGGCGAGGCGTATTTCGGCTGCTTGCTGGGTGGGGGTACCGTCAGGTTGCAACTCCGGGCTGAGGTCTGTGGGGTGTTGTGACAACAGTTTTTCCCGTGTCAGCCCGAAGATCTGCTCGGCGATCGGGTTGGCCTCGATGAACCGTTTCTTGTCAGTGTCCAGAATCAAAATGGCGTCCGGGGCATGCCGAATCAATGCGTGGAAACGCGTTTCTGTCGAATCTGCCAGTTCCTTTGTCTCGCGAAAGGAGAGTTCGTAGTGGCTGATTTCGGAAATTGCGGTGACGACTGTGAACCCGGTCTGAGCCAGCACAATGATCCCGGATTGCAGTGCGAGTGGTGTCAGGGCGCTCCCTTGTTGAGCAGATCCGGCGGAAGCGAATGTTGTCACCAGCATGGCTGTGACCGCAGTTGACAATACCGCTAACGAGACCCCCGGAGTTCCACCCCGTATGGCTCCCCAGATGATCAGCGGAAACAGCAGCCCGGCATAGGCGGGACTGTGGAGCAAGTCCAGGAGCAGCCATGTCATCGCAGCAGCCAGCAGTGCAATTGCCGAACAGTCAAAAATGTGAATCAGTGACGTTCGCAGCTTTCGATCAAATCTGATGGCGATCAGAAGGGGCACAACAACGACAACCCCCAGAATATTACTGAGATACACCGTCAGTATTCTGTCGATATCGACCGCACTGAAATCCTGCAGGAAGTGCACAGGCATTGTGCTGATCAGACTTCCCGCCAGAGTCGCAACCGCCAGAATTCCCGAGGCCGAATAGACAACAGACAAAGTTAACCGCCGATGCAGCAGCTGAGATCTGCTGAGCAGACTCACACTCAGAACGGCAAGGCACAGATCTCCGCAGGCCATGCTGACAGCGTTCAAAAACTCCGGGAAATCAGTTTGGACACCCGCTGAATCGGTACCGATCAACAGTGTGCCGACGGCACTGGTCAGCAGAATCGGTAACCAGGCAGAGCGTCCGTATCGATACGTCAATGCGATGGCGAGTCCGGTGGACAGACGCAGGAGCGGAATACTGGTGCCAGGAGGAATACTGAAAGCAGAGAAGCCTGATAAAGACAGCAGTGCCAGACTCATGAGCAGTGTTTGCTTGACACTTGCTGAATGAGTTTGGGGGAAGTTTTGCTGCATCTGACTGCCTTGCTGGTGTGCTGCCGCGGTTTTCTCTGGAGAGGGAGACCGATCTGTGACAGGGTTGTTCGGGGGGATTGTCTTTCGGCGACACTACGAATTCTAGTTCGATCGGACGTCGGAGTCGTTGTCCAAATCCCGCTGTGAGAAGAACAGGCCGCTGGAAACCGGTATCCCGCAGTGAATTTGCAGCGCCCGGTGGTTTTCCCCAAACTCTCCCGCTGCCTGCAGCAGGTTCGGCAGAATTACCCATTCGCAAGGTCCGTAACTTCAGGCCGCTGTGTTCAGAGAGACATGACTTCCCAAGTAAAACAGGCTGCGCCCGCCTCGGCAACTTTCCGGCGCTGCGGTGGCAGCTCTGCTGATTTCTCGAACGGGTGAACGCATGTCATGATACTGCCGATTGAAATTGTTCTGTGAAGGCGGGATTGATTCGGCAGCAATTGATCTGTGGGCAACAGATGGTGGCAGGTGTTGGCCGCTCCGTAAGAGCGGCGGACCTGAAGTGCTCGGAAGATGAAAGGGAGAGAATCATGCGATGGTTGTTTGGAATCCTCTGTGTCTGCATACCAGCCGTTGAGGCGATTGGTCACGATCATCGCGAGGCTCAGCGCCCCAGTTTTGTCTTCATCATGGCAGATGATCTTGGCTGGGCTGATGTGGCATTTCACGGGGGGCGTTTTGCGACACCCCATCTTGATCGGCTGGCCAGCCGCAACCTTGAACTTGGTCAGCACTATGTTGCACCGGTATGCAGTCCGACTCGAACCGGCCTGATGACGGGACGATGCTGGAGTCGATTTGGCATCACCACACCGACCAACACTCAGGCCCTGCCGTTCGGCACGCCAACACTTCCAGGGGTGTTGCGGTCCGCGGGTTATGCGACGTGCCTGATGGGCAAGTGGCACCTGGGTTCATCCCCGGAAACCGGTCCCAATCATTTTGGGTTTGATCACAGTTACGGTTCACTGGCCGGCGGAATCAGTCCGTGGAATCACAGATACAAGAAGGGGCCATGGACAGAAACATGGCATCGGGACGAAACGCTGATTGAAGAATCAGGTCACGTCACGGATTTGTTGACAACTGCCGCAGAGAAATGGATTGCTGCTCGGGACGAACAGCCCTTCTTCCTGTACCTTCCTTACACGGCCGTTCATCTGCCATTGAAAGAACCTGCCGAGTGGCTGCAGCGTGTGCCCGCCGAAGTGACCGGAGAAGTGCCGCGGCATTACGCTGCTTCTGTGATGCATCTGGATGATGCTGTTGGACGGATTCTGCATGCCCTGGAAAGCAAAGGACTGCGCCAGAGCACGCTGGTGGTCTTTACCAGCGATAATGGCGGCAGCACGGCTGAAAATAATGACCTCAAATATCCGGACGACAATTGCCCCAATGGACGTCTGATTGGAAATAATCTGCCGTTACGAGGGATCAAAGGGGATGTGTACGAGGGCGGAATTCGAGTACCCACAATGGTGTCATGGCCTGGAAAAATTGAGGCAGGTCACGTATCCGATCCGGTTCAGATTACAGACTGGATGCCGACACTGTGTGCCCTCGCCGGGATCACTCCCGCAACAGATCTTCGCTGGGATGGCACCGATCTCTCAGACCTGCTGCTGAATAAAACACCTCTTGCTGAACGCAGTCTGTATACAGCAGGTCCTGGGTGGCGGGCGTCGGCATTGCGGCGGGGGGAATGGAAACTGGTGGTGAGTGGGTCGTCAGAAAATCCACGTCACGAGTTGTTCCGGATTGCCAAAGACACCGGTGAGCAGCATGATCTGGCGAAACAGGAACCCGCACAACTGCAGAGAATGCTGCAGTTTCTGAAGCAGGTCCAGCAGGCAGACCGCGATTCCGTTGTACGCAGGTAGCGGAGAGCGGACTCGATTGTGAACGATGACATGATGCCGGCTGCCAAAGAAACGGCCGTTGGGCGAAATTCAGTGCTGCCGGCTTTACTGATGACAGAATGGAATTCAGCGAACTGGTCCGCATGAACTGCAGCCTGAAAAAAGAGACGGGGATGTCATGAAGAAGGCAACGCTGCTGGTCTACCTGCTGATTGCAGTCGCGGCTGTTCCACTGTCGGCGGAACCTCAACTGCGACGCTGGACGGTGAGAGGTCGTGTCCGCGAGGCGATTGTGGATTTGCCTGACCATTTCGACTCAAAGTTGTTTCCCATCGTGCTGGTGTTTCATGGTCACGGCGGATCCATGCGGAATACTCAGCGGCAGTATCGAATCCGCGAGCACTGGCCGCAGGCCGGGGCGGTGTATCTGCAGGGACTGAAAACGCCGGGGCAGTTGACCGACCCGGAGGGAAACAAGACCGGCTGGCAGAAGAGTGCTGGTGACCAGGAAGATCGCGACCTGAAATTTGTCGATGCAGTGCTGGCGTCGCTGCGCGATGAATGCGAGGTGGACGATTCCCGCATTTACAGCACCGGTCATTCCAATGGTGGAGGTTTTACGTTCCTGCTGTGGGCAGAACGTGGAGATCAATTTGCGGCTTTTGCTCCGTCGGGTTCGGCGGGTCTGCGACTGCGACATCAACTGAAACCCAGACCGTATTTCCATATTGCCGGACGAAACGATCCTTTGGTGAAGTTTAGCTGGCAGCAAATGATGATCGCTCACGTGCGGAAACTGAATGAGTGCAATGGCCCGCAACAGATTTCCGACCGCATTACGCGGTATCCGTCTGCAGGCGGAAATCCTGTCGAGACCTGGATCTCCACTGGTGGGCATCGATTTCCTGCGGAAGCTGTCGTACCGATGGTGAAGTTTCTGGAAGAGCACTCGCTGCAGCAGCGGCCGGAAGACAAGGGTGCGGAGGCGGCTGTGCCGAAGCAGCCGCAAGGTTCCGCTGAACAGTCGGGAGCGGTGCGACGTCGAGTCCGCGATGTGTTACGCAGGCGGCGGGATGATGCACAATGAACTGTGACTTGTTGCAGCGGATTCTGAATTCCTCGATTGGGCGGTGGCGTCGGCGCCTGTCCCGGCTGCGGTTATCACTGCGGAGCCTTCTCATTGCGATTTGTTTTGCAGCGACTGCTCTCAGTGGTGATCCGTCGAATGCAGAGGAGTCGCCAGTGTGGACTTTTCAGGAAGGCAGGTCGCTGCTGCAGAAGTACTGCATTCGCTGTCATAGCGCCGGGACCCGCAAGGGCGCGCTCGATCTGCAACAGTATGACGACCGTAACAGGATGGTGAGTGATCCTCAGGTCTGGAACAGAGTTCTGCGGACGCTGCGTGAACGGGAAATGCCTCCGGACGGACGCATCCCGACCGCCGAAGAGTATCACGCCCTGGAAACATGGACGCAGACTGCGATTTCCGGGGCCGACGCAGCCACAGCAGAGCGAGCGGGGCATGTCGCACTGCCGCGTCTCACTCAGGTCGAATACAGCAACACGATGCGTGATCTGCTTG
>JAFMMM010000335.1 GCA_017859815.1 Planctomycetota bacterium
CGCAGCCCTCGGTATCGCCCCTGCAGCCACGTCAGCGGGCTGAGCATCACCGAAGCACGATCGATAGCAGTCAGCAGCCTTGTCTCCCCGGCTCCAAGGCCCCACTCGCTCGAAAACACCTTGACCGCATCAGCAAACTTCAATGCGTCCGGCCCGCACCAACTTCGCAGCAACCTGGCCGCATCAACTACGCAGTGATCCACCGCCGCTGCCTGCCAGTCCACAATCCCGGTAACAGCATCTCCCTGCAGCAGGACGTGCGGATACCAAAGATCTCGCAGTACGGGCTGCAACTCCCAGTGCTGATTCGCGAGCTGTTGCAGTGTTTTTGCAGTGTCTTCAAGAACTGTTGGAAGATGCCGCAGCAGTACTTCCGCCTCTGCCCTGATTCGCGGGTCGGGTTCGTGGACCAGACGGCCCTGAAGCTGAGCCAGACTTCCCCGCGTCAGCTGACGAATCAAACTCAGCCGGCGCCGCACTGCAGGCGACGGACCGCGGCGACACTGCAGGAACTGGCCGGCGCGATTCGCCAGCTCAGCATACCTTCGCCCCGCGGCATGAATGGACTTCACCAGACAGGCCGCGTTTCGCAAAACGGAATCACCCGGGGTATCTCTGCAGGCAAAACCCGGCAGCCATGTCTCCGCCATCCAGAAGCCAGCGGAGTTCTGCAGCTGCCAGCTCGACTGACTAATACATCGGATCGGCTGGGGCACGGCAGCAACTTCCTCGCTGCACGCAAGTGCCATCCATTCGCAGATCTCAGTCTGCCTGACAGTCTCTTCCGTTGAAGTTACCTGCAATTTCCTGATCGCAAACTCACCGCCGGATTGATCGCGGACACGCCAGACGCCAGCCCCGCTGAATCCTCCAACCACCGCACAGATTTCCCGCGCGTCCAGCGCGAATTCCCCGGCAGCTTCACGAATGATGGTGTGTGCATTCACCGCTTTCTCCATCCGGATTCCGAGCACTGCTTAGCCACAGCACAGAAAGCAAGGGCCTCAGCTTCGCTCTTCTGACGGTCACGACAGCACCGTGAAATCAACCGCCGAAGGAACTGTATCGCCTGACGCCGCGTGCGAATGTGATGCGGTTCAGCACAAACAGGCCAACAATCCAGCTGAACTGAGTCATCATTTCAACAGGCAGGCGGTGTTCGGGGATTCGACCGAGGAAAATTGCCGCCGGCGTATAGGCCAGATATCGGAACGGCAGGTACTCCACAAATGGCAACCACTCGCTGAGATACTCCAGCGGAATCATGTGACCGGAAAGAAAATAGCTGAGCATCATGTAGATGAAGATCAGCGAACTTACTTCGAGGAACCAGAAGGCAATCAACCCAATCCACGCTTCAATCAGGAAGCCGATGGCAAATGACATCAGCAGTGATGCAACAAAACACCAGATCACAGTCCAGTCCGGCCAGCCCGGGAAATAGCTTCGACAAAGCCAGAAGACCAGCGAAAAAGGGCCGATGGCAATTGCGTAGTAAACCAGTTTATGAGCCACTCGATGCCAGAACAGATGGTCCAGCATATCGACAGGCTGAATCAGGTATTTTCGTATGGAGCCGTCGGCGACAGACCCGGCAATGCCGTTGGCCAGCCCCGGCATACTGGAAAATGCTCGTGCCAAC
Organism: Planctomycetota bacterium; assembly: GCA_017859815.1. Taxonomy (GTDB): domain Bacteria; phylum Planctomycetota; class Planctomycetia; order Planctomycetales; family Planctomycetaceae; genus SXXK01. Next base: position 1,643 of record JAFMMM010000335.1, read on the forward strand.
ATAACCAGCAGGTAGTAAGCGATCATCTCACTGTAACGAAATCCTCGGATGAGTTTTTCGGCATCATTGCTGAAAATGGCTCGCCACAAAAACACCTGAGTGACGACGGGCAGGAAGCGAATCAATGTGGAGAACACGAAGTCCCCGCGGTAAGCCAGTCGTTCTTCGATCGCGGTTTTTAGGATTAGCCATTTCAGACGGACAGCAGATCGCAGGCGATCCGGCGTACTGGTGGCCACGCTCATAACGAGCCTCCGTGATCAGTCGGCTCGCCGGGCTGAGAAAACAATTCGGCAATGACATCCTCAAGAGGTCGCTCTGAAACACTCAAATCATCGATGGAGTGTTCGGCAAGAATCGTTGCCAGACATTCCGAGACCTGCTGCCTCGGAACCTGCAGACGAACACGTGGAAGACGCGTTTCCAGAATCTGCCCGTAACGCGTCAGCGTGGACGGCACCTGCCCGTCGGAAAACTGCAGGTCAAGAATCTTGTGCTGGCTGAATCGATCCACAATTGCGTTCAGCTGTCCGTCATGTACGACCTGCCCGCGATTGATCACGATGGCGCGCTCACACAACGCCTCCACATCCTTCATGTAGTGACTGGTCAGAATGACCGTGATCTTTTGTTCCTTCTGGTAATATCGCAGGAACTCCTGAACACGCCGCTGACTGACAACATCCAGTCCGATTGTCGGCTCGTCCAAAAACAGCACATCCGGTCGATGCAGCAGCGCCGCAATCAATTCCATCCGCATGCGTTCGCCAAGAGACAATTCGCGTACCGGTCTGGCCATCAGCCGACCGACTTCCAGCAGGTCCGTCAACTCATCCAGACGACGGCGGTACTCATCGTCGGGAATTCGATAGATCTCGCGATGCAGTCGAAATGACTCCTGCGCTGGCAGGTCCCACCACAGCTGTTCTTTTTGCCCGGTAACCAGTGAAAAACGGCGGCGATAGGAGTCTTCCCTTTGCCAGGGAATATGGCCGAGCACGGTGGCTTGTCCGGAAGTCGGAACGACCAGCCCGGAGAGAAGTTTCAGAGTCGTGGTTTTGCCAGCACCATTGGGGCCAAGAAAGGCCACCATCTCGCCCTCTTCGATTCGAAAACTGACGTTTCGAACAGCCTCGACGATTTCGTATTCACGGCGGAAAAGACCAACGATCGAGGCAAGTACCCCCTCGCGTTTGCGGTAAACGCGGTACTGTCGACATAAATCCTGTACTTCTATCGCTGCCATGCAGGGGATGATATCTCGGAACCATGGCAAGGCAAACAGTCCGGCAGACTGCAATCCGCCAGTCCCAAGGGCGGTCAGGATGTCACAGTCGCTTATTCGACTCCGGATCTGCCGCGATCCTCCCGCAGCAGACGATCGACAATCCGCTCGGTTGTCTCAGTTCCCTCCAGATCAACCGCAGTGCATTCCTCCAGCCCCCGGAACCATGTGCACTGACGCTTGGCAAACTGCCTCGTCGCAATACAGATCTGATCGACCGTTTGCGGCAGATCCCCCCCCTGCTGAAGAAACGCAATCAACTCACGGTAACCCAGTGCCTGTCCGGCGGTCCGCCCGGGAGGATGCATGGATCGCAGCAGCCGTTCTGTCTCCTGCAGCCATCCGGCCTGCATCATCACAACAATTCGCTGACGAATTCTTTCACGCAGCCATACTCTCTGTGGGTTCAGCCACACGACCATGCGAGGACGCTTTTCGGAAGGCAAACTGTCATGTGTCTGCACATTGGAGATGGGTGTTCCGGTCAACTCAAAGTACTCAATCGCTCGGATCATGCGGCGACCATCGTTGGGATGCAGTTTTGCAGCCGATACCGGATCTCGACTTTGCAACTGCTGGTGCAGCCACTCCCTGCCCTTTTCTTCCGACTGCTGCCGCCAGTGCCGACGCAAGGCAGCATCAGCAGTCGGCCCCTCACTCAGCCCCCGCAGAAGGGATCGGAGATAAAGTCCGGTGCCTCCCGTGAACAGGGGAACACGCCCTCTATCCAGAACTTCCTGCACCCGACAGACAGCCGCTGCGATATAGTCGGCAACGCTGAAATCCTGATCCGGTTCGACCAGATCGATCAGGTGGTGCTGCACCTGTAGCTGTTCGGCGGCAGAGGGTTTGGCGGTCCCGATATCCATGCCGCGATAAATCGCCATCGAATCCATGGAAAGAATTTCGGCATTCAGTTCTTTGGCCAGCATCAATGCGGCAGATGTTTTGCCCGCCGCGGTCGGGCCACAAAGAAACATGCACGATCGCAACTGCTTCTCTGTCAGTTTCATTGAACGCTGTTCCGTGCACAGATGGAGTCATGAATCCCTGGCACACAACCGGGGCAATTCAAACTGCCGCAGGAACCGGCAGCCCGTGGAACACACGATGCAGACTCGATCACCGCGACACAACACTCTATCACGGAAACCCAATGGGAGCACTGCTTCGCGGAAATCGCATGCGGAACAATGCGAAAAGCTCAGGACGTCTGCCTGACTGCCTGATGCCTCGCGAGGCGTGGATGTACCTCTGTTACAGAACCACCGGGAAATTCGTCGCGCGACCAACTGCCTGGAGCACAGTAGGGGCAATTCTCCGTGTAGATGATACATCCACAGTCCGAACACTCATGAGGCCCAAAACGATGCAGTGACTCCCGGACTGTCTGAAGCCACGCGATTCGCATCATCGCAATGAAGATCATTCCAGCGAGAAACCATGCCCCCGGACTGGCGTTGAAGAACAGAATGACCGCAATTCCCAGGCCCAGAGCAGATGTCCCGCACAGCAAATACGGCCATACTTGATAACGCCAGTCTGCCCCCCGAGCGGCACCGCATTCTTCCCGCATCAGAGTTTTCATCGTCTCGATGCGCATCCGGCGGATCGCGAAGATCTGCTTTCCGTCAACGGCCTCAAGCAATCGTTCGACGTTGTCCATGGTGCGATAAAGATCGCGGGTGCTGAATGACTCCTGGTGAGCCCAGCGGTTGCGAATCTCTCGCAATTCGCTGATCAGGCTTCGTTCGGTGAAACCGAGGCTGTGCCGAAACACATCGTTCCAGTGATCCCACATGAAGGCCAGCGTGGAATGGGCGTCCCATGTGTCCGGCGGACCGGGAGGACGACGCAGTGTCTCGAGGGCAGCGGGAGGAATCTGCCGTGCAATATAGCCTCTGAGACCCTGGACAAGCAGGTCCAACGATTTTTCTACCGAAGCGGACATATCTCACCATTACTTGTCTGGCAGACCCACACCAAAATGAAAGGACGGAATGCCAAACTGCACCTTATCCCTCAGATACTATGCGCGACCCGGAAAAGAACTGACGAAGAAAACTGCGCGTTCTACGCATGTGAACTTGAGAGTAGGAAGAGATTCGGATTCGGAGGGTTGTGACAATTATATGCCCCCCATTTCCCCACAACACACCGTTTTCTTGTGCTATGCTCACTGAGTTAGTCGCAACTTGCAGACGCAACGACTTGTTCCAACAGCAGGTCTCTTTCCGAATAAGGAAATGTCGTGCCCCCGTTTCCACCCTCCGAATCTCTGCAGCTTTCTGTGCTGCTTTCTGAGGGTAATCCAGTTGGCACAGCCGAGGCGGCTTCATTTCTCGCGACGGGGGCCACCGCCACAATTCAGCTGCATCATCCCAACGGAGACGCCGTTGCCTGGCTGACTGTGCTTGCGGAATCTGATGGCACCCACAGCCTTTCCGATCCAGTCTTTTCCATACAGCTTCAGGAACCTGAGCAGTCGGTTCTGCTCAGACGTTTGCTGCAACACGCAGTGATACTTTCGACAACCAGCAAAGCCGCAGCAATTCGAGTGCTGTGCCCCGACACGGCTTTTTCAAAACGCGGCCTCTGGCACAATCTGTTGGACGAATTTGGATTTGCAGCAATCGCTGCGACAGGGCTGTTCTGTCAGAACCAGCACACGGAGATCTTCCAGGCAGGCACCTCACTGGCACCCGTTCAAATCGTTCACATGTCTGCTGTTGCCGTGAATCAGGACCGCCCGCTGCAAACTCAGGTCGCTGAACTGATCCGCCAAATCGTCAGCGTTAGCAGTGACCTGACAGCCCTGCCCAGCCCCACGGCTTCAAATCTGATGCAGGATTGGTCAGATTGCGGTGCCACCATGCTGCTCGCATCTGTGGCCAAAAGCCCGCATTTGAAAACACTGACTGCAGTCTGTGTTCTGGCCAACTCCACGAACCACCTGGTTGCAGACTCGACCCCCGTCCCAAATCTGCTGTACCTCGGCGTGCATCCTGAGTTTCGCCGACAAGGACTGGCGACCCAATTACTGCTCCATTCCGCTACTGTGCTGTCCGACCATCCGCGGC
>JAFMMM010000336.1 GCA_017859815.1 Planctomycetota bacterium
ATTTGATTTCGACAGCTGGTGGGAACAGGTTGCACATCCCGGGCTGGACTGACTGTTCACGGGGCCGGCTGAGTTGCGGGGCGCGTGTTTAAGAGGCCTCCGCTACAGCCTGCATTTTTTCCAGCCCTTCACGAGCGACATCGAGCGGATTTCGTTCCCAGAGATCGGGTCGAAACAATTCCAGCGAGAGCCAGCGGTTATAACCGATGTCGGTGAGTTTCTGGCAGTAAGCCGACAGGTCCATGGCGCCATCGCCAGGCATGACGCGATCTTCATCGCCCTGCGTTTCCGGCGGTGGGCTGGCGGGGGCATCATTGAAGTGAGAAATGGCAATACGATCAGCGGTCAGACGACTGAGTGCTGAAATGTCCCCGCCTCCGCGCCAGCAGTGAAAAGGATCAACAATAATGCAGGCGTCGGTATGCTGGGAGCGGATCATGATATCCAGGGCGTCTTCGATTCGATTGATATCGGCAGCGAACCCAAGATATTCGAAGGCTGGTCTGACACCATAGCTGTTTCCCAGTTCAATCAATTCTGCGTAGTTGGCTGCGCCAAGTTCGCGATCCGCGATTTCCAGCGGTGGTCCGGCAACGGCGAATTCCGCGCCTACCGCGGCAGCCTGATCGAGTCGTCTGCGAACTTCATCCATCGCCTGCTGGTGCGCTGGTCCGGATGTCGCAAACCAGCCCGCGAGATAAACGGTGGTGGGGACGACAAGCCCGCTATCGTCAAGCGCATGGCGAACATCAGCCAGCGTGCCGCCCGTTGCGAGGAATTCATCGAGATGTTCATGCCAGAGCTCGATGGCTCCGTAACCGGCGGCAGCGGCAACTCGAATCTGATCAGGAACCGATGTTGTACGAATTGTGCTGGCGTTCAGACAGTATTGAAACAGGGCCATGAGATTGCTCCGAAACTGGGGAGACCGGACACTTACTGCAGAAACCGCAGCGGATGGGGCGAGAACACCGTTACCGGATTACTGATTGTCCGGAGAATTCGGCAGGTCGTTTTCCGGTGGTGGTGATTCCGGCGAATCTGGGCCGGTCGAAGGAGAATCGTTGGGCTGAGTTCTTTGCTGGAACTGGGTCAAGGAGTGTTTCAGGGAGTCAAGCAGTCGTCTGGCATTTGGGGCCGCCATAAACACTCGTGCAGAGACCGCGGACCTGGGGAAAAAGGTGGTGATGAAGTCCAGTGAGAATTCACTGGCAGAATGTCCGATCATGACGGCGTTGGCGTAAGCCCCGGACTGCACGTCTTCAGAAATTTTCAGGCTGTCATAAAGTTCCTGAGCACTCGGACGCTGTTGTTCACCGGTATTGGGAACAGCCGGCATCTGCATTTCTCCGTAGCGATCTTCGTATTTACGGATGTTGTCCTGCAGTGCCGAGATGAACTGGGCCACAACGGGAACCGGGAGCACCAGCCGTGCAGCGACCTGTTGGGGCTGTTGCATCCGCAGCAGGAAATCAACGATGAATTCGTGCTGTCCCTGCAGAACGACAGCACCTGTGGTAAACACACCGCGGGCGACATGGGCAGGTACAAGAGCACCAACATGCGCGTGCCGGACCTCCTGGCTTTGCGGTGGAGAATTCTCGGAATCGTTTGGGGACTGTTCGGACATGGCGCCTGAATTCTCTGGTGTCGACTTTGGAGCAATGGAAGCCGAAGGATCACTGGACTGGTAGTGAGTTGATTGCAGCAAAAGAGCCCGGCACTTTCAAATACCGGGCTCTGAGAATGCTTGTTGCGACCGAAGAGATTTCAGCCTTCGGTGGGTTCTGTTGGTGGCTGAACGACCTTGACTCTCTTCCGAACGTCTGTTTCGAGTACACCGAATGCCTGTTCGTGGCGCTGCAGAGCCATTGAGAGAGCGCTCCAAAGTCGCTTTGCCGTGTAGTGGTTCAGGATCAGTCGCTGATTGACACTGACTTCCACGCGTCCGGTTGCGTACGGTGTTGGATTCAGGCCAAGATCAAGAATCAGCTCTTCCGGTGTGCTTGATACACGGCAGAAGTTGGCGTAGGCGGCGGCCGCATTGGCGTCAGAAACGACGATTTCCTGCTGCTGACCTTCTGCGGGCTTACTTTCTGAGGGTGTTCCTTCACTCACTGCAGGAGTCTCCGATTTGTTGGGGCAAAAGTTGTATCGGCGTCCTGTTTTCAGATGCCGAAAGAGTGGTTTTCGTTGGGAGTTCTCGATTCAGACCGGCTGCCGATTCGGTGAGAACCGGTTTCCGCCGGCTGTTCAGGCCCGGGAACAGGGCCATCCGCTGCAAGTTAAGTTCCAGTCGGCAGTTGCCGCGAACAGCGAACGGCCGCAGTATCGTGAAAAATAGGAAATCTGGTCAACCCGTCTTTCATGCTGGCAAGGATTTCACCGCAGACGGCTGCTGGGCGAACCGCGTTGACAGACTGTGGGTTTTACCTGATAATTTCACAACGAGTGGGGTTCTGAAGCGTAGTTCCCCAGGACGTGCTGGGCGAACGCGGGAAAATGTACATTCCGGTCAGCTATTCCGGATTCGGGCCGTTTCACTGCCTGGGTGGTTATTCTGCAGTAAGCATTCTGCCTGCTTCATTGGCTTGAACAGGTCTTACGGTTGAATTCGGCGAGACGAATCGCCGTGCACGTTTGATTACAGGCCTGTGGCAGGGATGCATCGCGGCATCAACCATTGCATGAGCCTGCGGAGTTTTTTTTGTTATTCAGTTTTTGTTATATGGGGCAAGGGCGGAACGATGGCAGGTAGTCTGCGTGAATTCACTGATGCAAATTTCTCGACCGATGTACTGGAAGCAGAGGGACTGGTTGTTGTCGATTTCTGGGCTCCCTGGTGTGGTCCCTGCATCAAGCTGACACCGACGATTGAGCAGCTTGCTGCTGAGAGTGAAGGCGTCAGTGTTGGAAAGCTCAATACGGATGAGAACATGCAGACAGCATCTTCTCTGGGGATCAGCAGTATTCCAACGGTCATTTTGTTCAAGAATGGCCAGGTGGTGGACCGCAAGATTGGGATGAACCCAATCGATGTTTACAAGGATATGATCAAGCTGCACTCCTGAGTTGTCAGTTTGATTCGTCAAGTTGCCGCACTCCGCCAGGGATGGTTCTGTAGTGCGGCTTCTGCGTTCACTGCATCTGCGTGATGCAGGTTGCGACGCGCTGGCAGGACCGGTCGGTGCGTAAGAAAAAGACAGAGTCCGGCTGCGGGGAAGGAGTCCCGGGGATGACTGACAGCATTGATGGCGATGAAGGACTTCGGCCCGATCTGAATGTCGGGCATTCGGGGGCACACGCCAATTCAGCCGACGCATCAGACGCATCCGACGCCGCTGACGCAGCGGTAATAAGCGAGGCTCCTTCTACCGCCTCAGGTCCATCGTCGGATGTGCAGATTGAGGTTGTCAGTGCTGAAGAGCCCCTGCATCCTGCTCATGGTGCGAGTGCTGAGATGATGACTCCCGAGATTCCGGCAGTCCCGGACATCGACGCATTTCGGGTTCTGTTGCAGGCATCCGCTGCAGCGGAGTCACTCCAGAAGCAGTATCGGGAACTGAACGAAAAGCGGACGCAATTCGTTGCTGATCGTCGGGAACTGGAAGCAGAGCGGAAGGACTTTGAAGAGCGGGCTCGGGAGTTCGCAGCAGGCGTCGCGCGGTCTCGATCTGAACAGAGAGAATCGCTGGCCGATCTGGAGCAACGCGGGTTGCGCCTGTCTCAGCAGGAAGAGCTTGTTCAGCGTCAGCAAAAGGAACTCCGGTCGGCTCAGCGACAGCTGGCTGAGGAGCGAGTTGTTCTGAAACAGTCAGTTCGCGCCGAGCTTGACGAAGAACGTATGAAGCTGGCTCAGGAGAGAGAAATCCTTGATGCCGAACGCGGACGGATCCGCAGTCAGGCTGAGGCTGAGCGGGCTGAGCTGCAGCAAAAAGAGCAGCGGCTGCGGGCGGAAATCGTCACGGAGCGTCAGAGACTGACAGAAGAAGTTCGACAGCGATCGGCGGCCGAACGCACCGAGATTGCAGAGAAGCGGGAGGAGCTGGAAAGTATTTTCCTGCAGCAGTCCCAGGAATTGCAGCTGCATGCAGATGAGCTGCAGCAGCAACGCGAGCAATTCGGTGATCAGGTTGAACAGGAAGAACAGCGACTGCGTGATGAGACGGAAAAGAAACGCCAGACACTGTTGACGGAGCAGAATAATCTGCAGCGACGTTATCGATTCCAATTCGAGCATTTGTCGCGTGCCAGAGAAGATCTCGAAGAGGAAATGCGCCAGTTCCGCCGTGAACAGCAACTCTTCAGAAATGAGCGTCTGGGTTTCCTCGAGCAACATCGGCTGCGTTATCGCCAGCTGGATCGGATTCGTGGGCTGATACTCGAGCGGGAGCAGTCGCTTGAACGTGAAACGCAGATTCTGGACCGATCGCGACGCTCAATGCTTGCCGATTTGCAGGCACGAGAACGGCGCAGCGAGGAAGAGCGGGATGCGGTGAAGAGAGATCTTGATGGCAGAGACTCGGCGATCCGCGATAAGGAATCATCTTTGGCTGAGTTGAATGCGAGGCTGGATGATCGCAGCCAAAGACTTGGCAGAATGCGAGCGGAACTTGACCAAACGCAGGCCGAAACCCTTGAACAACGGCTGGTGATCGAAGAGGCGAGGGCAGCCCTGGTCGCGGATGCGAAGTCTCCGGAAATTGCCAGAGCCCGGCTGGAACAGGCTCGGCAGGATGTGCACCTGCATTTTGAGCGGCTGCGTTCGCAGGTGTTTACTGAACGCGACAAACTGGATGCTGCTGCCGAAGATCTATCAGAGCGGCAGCGGCAGTTTCGGCAGGATCGTGCTGATCTCGAATTATACTTTCGCAGCCGCGACGAGGAACTCAATGCCCGTTGCACCGACAGCGCGGTCGATCGCCAGGAACGAAGGACAAATGACCTCGAACAGCAACTTGCGGAGCTGCGTGAGAGGTGGCAAACCGAGCGGAAGGAAGCCGAACGAACAATTCGGACTCTGCTGACACAACTGGATGAACGTGAATCTGAACGTCTCGAGGCCGACAGCGAGGGCGGTGTTCCCGGGACTCGGGATGCCGCCTGAATTTTGTTGGAACAGTGGTCTGGCGGGCCTGATACCGTCTGACATGCACAACGATTGGTGCATGAGGGTTGTCAGGAATTGTCACCGCGCATGAAAAAACTCTGCATGAAGCTGATGCAGAGGTGAGGGGTTCAGGTCTGCAGGGCTTGTCAGCCAAGCCGCCGAACGTGAGTGCCCACTGAGGACCCTGAGGGGCCAACTGAGGCCTACGGCTTTCTGCGACGGTCCTGATCGCCGCCCGAAACAGTGCGATCTTTTGAGCCGTGCGGTGTTCGGAGCAGTGCGATCTTCTGCAGCGGCTACGAGCCCAGGTGGCGATCACGCCATCGGGCAATCAGGAAAGCTTGACGTGCTTTCTTTTCAGGCGTCGAGCTTTTGAGCTGGCCGGGCGACGCCCGTGATTCGCTTTCTTCAGTTTTCGATTTGTCTTAGCCATGACGAGAGTCCTGAGGAACTGAAATTCATCTGCGTTGAGGTAAGGCAAGTGCAACCTTCCCCCGGAGAATTCAAGCAGAGAATGTTACAGGGCAAATCGGCATCCGGAAACCCAGACTCCTGTCCGAGGATGAGATTTCCCGTTTTCCTGGTTTTTTGAGGCGTATCAGCCTCAGTTCCGCCTGATTTCAGGCCGTTTTGGTGAGTTTTGGTGGGGAATGATCCGTGAGTTGCGTCGCCAAATCGTGGTGTTGGCCGGCAGCGCATCAGGCTCCGGTGGTCGGTGACAGCGCCTCCCCAATGCTCCAGTCTTTGCCGTTCCTCAGCACTCGGCGGTACAGCGTGTCGCGTTCCACAGGTTCCCGCCCCGCCTCTTTGATGAGTCGGTGGATCTGATCAACCGTCATCCCCTCAGGCGTTTCAGCCCCGGCGTCGTGATAGATCAGTTCG
>JAFMMM010000337.1 GCA_017859815.1 Planctomycetota bacterium
CTGATGTTGCTGAGTCGCATCTCTCCACCAGCCCCCTTTTTCCGATCAAAGCGAGCATTTCCGATCCGACTCAGCAACATCAGCCAGTCCGTTCCGCCCGCAAAGTAAATCGGATCCTGCGCAACAGCATCTCCGTTGCCGATCATGCCTGAATCGAGATCCAGAAGTTCTCTCTGCAACAGCAGACTGCTGAATCGTTCATCCTCGACTGTTTGCGGTTTCGCTTCCGGCGCGGGATCTTCAACGGGCGGCCTGAGGGCGAGTCTTAAGTCTGTAGCCAGATCCTCTGCCAGACCGCGATTTATAGCAGCCGACTGCTGCCCATCACTGGCTCGACTGCGAAACTGCATGAACATATCGAGCGACGCCGACACTGCAGCCATTAGCACAACCGAAAGTGCAGTCGCGATCAGCAGTTCCAGCAGCGTCATCGCTCGCCGCAGGCCCGATCGCTCAAATGCTGTCTTCTTTTGCCACCGGATCATGGAAATCCTCCGGCAAGCGGAGACGACCGCAGCGGATCGGTGCGAACAAGTCGAACGATGGACCATTCACTGTTCACCCGATCGCCGGATCGATGCACGCTCACCTCCAGCTGTTTCAGCCCGGCGAATCGTTCAGTATTGCGTAGCGTTGCGGACCACAGCCAGCGCCGATCATCCTCGAAAGCCTTCATTCGCACCGGCAGTCCCGAGAGATTTGCCGACATCAGTCGACTGACTGCGGACTGACAACGAACAGAGGCTTCCGCCTGCAATTCTGAGCGAAGAGATGCCTTGTAGCCGGTATAAACCTGCTGTCCAAGCGCTGCAAGCGCCATCGCCAGGATCGCAGCTGCTGCAATAACCTCGATCAGTGATAATCCGGCACGATGTGCTGCTCCCCCATGACCGCGCAAGCTGCGTCCGGTCGAGCGAGTCAGTTGTTGCGCGGGATTTTTCATGGAACACCCTGAATCTGATTGCGCCGATCCCTGCCATTCAATGAGTCAGCGGACAGCATCTGCCACTTCAAAACAAGCCTGCCTGCGGCAGCGAAATCCATGCCATACCTCTACTTCAAGGTTAGTTCCGTTTCAGTCTGAAATTGCCACTGTAAGACTCCAGTGAAAGCGGCAGGTTGTGAACAAACACAACAGACCTGCGAGATCGTCAGATCCGGAAGAAAACACACTGAGGAACGCCGATTCGACGGCTGACATCGCGGCCCATGAGACGCTGTCTGAAATCGCCAACATTCAGCGAATTGACAGGACGTCAACCAGCCTGATCACCCTTGCCGGCCCAACTTCGACGAGTCGCTCGACGCTGCGCTGCGCATCGCAGGCGCCGACGCAATGCAGCACTTCAGTGGGCTCTATAACCCGGCCGACCGCCACAGTCCGGCAGCGACGGTGCCGTTATCGTGAGCAGATGGCGCTGACCCCTCCGGTCCCTTCCTGCGGCATAAGGACTGCGTCGCTGGCGTCCACACTCACTGCAGTTTCCCGGCAACTGCAGGCACCAATGTTGCATTTTGGCAACACACGCGATCCCGCGACAGGTCTTTGCACCCCATGCGATCTCTGCTTCTGGTCATCGTTTTTGTTCTTGCTGCCACCGTGCTGGTGGACATGACCGCCGAACCAGTGAGGCCTGCAGCGAACGAGAGGGTTGCAACCCGGCAACCGGTTCCCGACACGGCCATCAGAATTCCTGCCGACGTCAGTAGGAATGCAACGAGAGAATCTCCCGTGGCAGCAAAAATCTTCGGCTCTGAACAGCGGTTGCACTCTGATGTCGTGCTGCTCAATCAGTACGGAGAACAGATCCCATTCTGGTCTTCTTTGATCCGCAACAAGTTTGTGTGCATTGCTGTGCTTTCAACAGCTTCTTCTGCCCACAATAGTCGTACCTTAGTCACCATGAAGAAACTCAGGGCCCTGCTGGCCATCGTCGCAAGACCTGAGGATCTTGTGTTCTGCTGCCTGACAGACCACAGCACGCAGTTGCAACAACCGGAACTGCTGCAACTGGCGGAAAAACACGAAATCTTTCCACAGCATCCGCTGGCCGATTATCACATCTGTTCCAGCGCCCCGGAGGATATGAAACGCCTTCAGCAGAAACTTGGACTTCGGCATGACAACGAGGATTCCGATCAGAATCCGCTCATTCTGCTGGGCAATCAACGTCAGGATCGCTGGTCAGGAATTTCCGTTGATCTTCCTCTTCTGGAAATGCACAGACGGTGCCTCAACCTTGGTGTTGCCGACACAAAGGAGGCATCTGATCTTGCCATGCTGCGGGAACAGGGTATCCCCCTGCCGTCCATTTTCGGGCGGCAGGCGCTGTCTCGGCTGCCGTCAATGAGCCTGCTGCGGAACCAGAGTGTTGCAGAAAAACAACATCTCGTTCGTACCGGTGCAGTCTTGTTCCTCCGACAACGGATTTGCGTGAATTGTTCTTCACTGGTCGGGAAACACGAGCAAAACTCAGCGTAGCAATTCAGTTCGAGTTACTGCTTTGATTTCCAGGCACTGACGCGAATTTATTTCGCGGTGAGTAACATGCCTCATTACTGCTATTCGGCAATCGACAGTCAGGGGATCCAGGTACCCGGTACACTGGTCGCAAATTCGCGCTCTGATGCATTGCAGCAACTTTCAGCAAGTGCGCTGACACCGCTGTCGCTCACCGAACAGGGTGCGTCCCGCCAAAGTGGTGAACGGGTTTCCACAGCGGCAATGTCTGCCGCATTCAGCCTGCTGGCCGATCAGCTGGAAGCCGGCGTTCCACTGCTTCGATCTCTGCAGGTTATGTCCGAACAGTCATCAGACTCCCTCCTCGGCCGTCATCTGTCGTCGATGGCCGGTGAAGTCGCCGAAGGCACCTCTCTGGCCGGAACCATGCGATCCCGCCCACGAATCTTTTCGGAGCTGGATGCCAGTATGGTCCAGGCAGGTGAAGAGGGGGGCTTTCTGGAACACTCGCTGCGTCGTGTTGCCTCGATTCGAGAACGTCAGGATCAGATTCGAAACACGGTCCTTGGTGCGATTGCCTACCCGGCCCTGCTTGCGGTTGTGTGCGTGATCGTCGTGACCTGCATGCTGATTTTCTTCGTGCCCCGTTTTGAGCCTCTGTTTGAAACACTTCGCGATGCCGGACGTCTGCCTGCTGCAACGGTGCTGTTGCTGTGGCTCAGCGACGGGATTCGATCCTATGCCGTTGTTGGTGCCCTCGGATTAGTGATCCTGTTCCTGATCATGCGAACATGGGGTGACACAGCCAACTGGAAACTCAGTCGCGACCGCATGGTTCTCAGCCTTGCGGGATTCGGCTCCCTGGCAAAGACGATTGCGGTGGCAAGATTCTGTCACGTGCTGGGATCACTGCTGGAAAACGGAGTCCCGATGCTGAGATCGCTGGAGATTGCGCGACACGCTACCGGAAACCTCGTACTCAGCAAAGCGGTCGCGGACGCCGCGGAAAATGTGGGAGCGGGCCGAAGCCTCTCCGAACCCCTTTCGCGCAGCGGACTGTTTACATCCGACGTACTGGAGATGCTGCACATTGGGGAACAATCCAATCGGCTTGAGTCGGTCCTGGTACGTTTGGCCACACAACTGGAAACACGGGCGCAACGGCGAATCGATGTACTCCTCAGGCTGGTCGAACCCTTGCTGATGCTGATCATGGCCGTCGTTGTCGGGTTCATCGTCATTGCCCTCTTAATGCCGGTTTTTGAAGGCAGTGGGGTGTCGATGTGATCACTGTCCATGCAGAAAAAGAACTTTTCCGGGTAATCCAGGCACGCCAGGACACGCCAAAAAACAATCCATCATCATGACCTTTGTCGGACACCACTATGAAGATTCTTCAAATCACTGAACCGCGAAAACGACAGCATGGATCTGAACGTTCCGGCTTCACTCTGATGGAAGTGCTCCTTGTTCTGGGCATTCTTGGCGTGATCATGGCCATGGTTGTCCCCAAAATTCTTGGACGGCAGAAAGGAGCCTACGAAGACGTGGCAAGAGCCAGTCTGAATGGACTCTCAGACGCCCTGAAACTGTATGCCCTCGACCATGCGGGCGACTTTCCCACGACCGCGCAGGGAATCGCCGTACTAACAGGCAGGCCTGCTGGCAACGATCCCTCATGGAAGGGGCCGTATCTTGAGAAACCACCACTGGATCCGTGGGGAACGAAGATGGAGTACCGATACCCGGGCACACGAAATCCTGATTCCTTCGACGTCAGTTCCGCTGGCCCGGATCGAGTGCATGGCAATCAGGATGACATTGGAAACTGGCAGTGAAGACCTGCAGACCTGACGTTGATTGGAGCAACCAGCGAGCCGGCTTTTCCTTACTGGAAGTCATTACGGTGGTTGTTCTGATTTCGATTGTTTCCATGGCGACAGTCCCTGCGGTAGTCGGCTGGCAACGTCGAATCATCCTGGATCAGGCAGTCTCTGATCTGCAGCGACAGTCGACAGAGATCCGTAGCCGCACTGTTCAGGATGGCGAGTCGTGGCAGTTGATGCTCAATAATCGAACTCATGAGGGCTTCCGAATATGTGTCGCCGATTCACGTCAGCGTATTCAGTTCTCTCTGGACCCGGACCTGAAGTACACCCGGATCACCGACGGTGCTTCGCCGTCATCGGAAATGGAATTCGAGGTGGTGTTTTTCCCCGATGGCACAGTCGAACCCACAACGATTCGAATCTCTGACTCCAAAGGAAATTCGCGGTACCTGATGTTTGACCGTCTGACGGGATCGTCATCCGTCGCGGACTTGCTTCCACAGCAAACTCAAGGCTGAAACAAGCGTCGCGACAGCATCCCCGTCAACAAGGAATCTGCTCATGAAACACCCGCCCGCAAACTCAGAGACTGATCCCGTTCAGCCAATGCAACACCGCATTCCGGTGCAGGTTAGTCCGGCGGAGGACGCCGGTTCGCCAGATGTGCAGAACGACAGCGGGCGGAAGTCTCGCACAACATCCCGTACGCAGACACTCACCACCGTGGACTGGACGGCATCCGGAGTCATCCTTGCCGGCATCCGCAACAATACAGGCAATCGCGAAGTTCTGGACTCCGTCTTCTGCCCGTGGCCGCAGGGATTCGACCCTCTCGATAACCCGGAGGCAACCGGCGATTTTCTACAACAGGCGCAACAGCAGTGTTCGTGGACTGTCCGAAACGTTGCAGTTTCGCTGCCCCGACAATTCGTCAGCCTGAGAATGTTTCGCTTCCCTCCCGTCGCGGACCATCAGCTTGCCGGATTGATTTCGCTGCAAATGGAGTCGCGCCAGAATAATTCTGAAGCAGTACCGGTCTGGGATGTCCTGTTACATCCTGCAGCCTCAGAAGAACAACGAGTCGTCTCGGTTATTGCAACGCCGGACCGTATCGTCAGCCGAATTTCTGCCGCCTGTAAACACGCCGGCTGGAAGTGTCAACTCCTGACATCTGCCGATGTGCTCCTGCAGCGGCACAGCAATGATCCCGGTGAGATCACGCTCTCCGTGCAGGTGAATCGAGCCAAGCTTGAAGTCACCGCATTTCGGTCCGGAATCCCCGTCTCTTCGATTGCAGGCAGTTCTGCCGTAACGCAGACTCCTGAAGGTCTGGGAGCATTGACGCTGGCAATGATACACCGTGTCGTCGCCAGCCTCCCCGACGAATGGAATACGGCCACACGCACAGCTGCTGTGAGCATTTGTGGATCGCGTTCTCAGGAACTCATTCAGTGCGGATCACTGTCCGACTTCAACGTGATTCCGGGGGCGACGGACGAACGCACGCCACGAGCGAATGCGCTGGCGTCCGAACTCCGCCGTCGGGATCGGGCAAATCTGCTGCAGCCGCAGAGAGCAATTCGCGGCCAACGATTCTGGCACAGGACTTCAGTCCGCCTTTCCATTGTAGCAGTTCTCGCGGCCATGGTCGCAGCCTTCCTGTTCGTTGATTACTACCTCC
>JAFMMM010000338.1 GCA_017859815.1 Planctomycetota bacterium
CGCCCTCGCTCAGAAGCCCGGCTTCTGCCACTCCTGCAGAAAGAAGCACTGTCAGAGCACCAAAGACGCTCAAAACATGTCTGAACATTGCTCTACCTCAAAATTGCCAACCCGGAAGAAGTCGATTCTTTGCAACGCGAAGAAACGCTTCATCCACTTCGACGAACACCGCCGGTGAACTTGATGGACGAGTAGTCATACTGGGTAAGATGCGTTGACCTCGATTGTGTGTTGCCTCAGAAACAAGACAACCGCTGCAACTGCTAAATTCATGCCCGGACGCATCAACACGCACACAACTCACCTGCTCTTCGTCTACCGATTTCCATGACTCAACCAGACCCAACAGTACAGAACTGTGAATAGAGAGTTCCTACCGGATCTGGCAGAAGCGAAACGCGAGCATACAAAATCGCCGCGTCGTAATGCTCGACTGAAAACAGCTCTCCACACCTCTTTTCCTGGCTGACGTTGGTGCCACTTTCGTTTTGTCGGCAAATTTTGACAGTTGGTTGCCGGTGCAGCGATTTTTGCTACACTTCCGCCCCGACACAGGGGATTCACTGGGAGACTTCAACGGCAGAAAATGCCGCCAGCAGGTGCTTACCTGCCGGTTTTGCCGGTCCTGAAATTGGTCAGTAATTCGGTTGGTGATCGGGCGACAATTCCGGTTCCCACGGAAGTCTGATTGGTTGTGTTCCGAACAAATTCGGATGGCGTATCTGGCGACTGCATGATCGACTCATCGGTCGCCCGGTCAGTCGCGTTGGTGCAGGTCAAACTCACCAGATATCAGCGCCACCGAACAAACCGTTGTTGCCCCCAGGAGACATGATTGACGGAACACAGTGAAGCAACGGCGATTTTGTGAAGGGACGCCAGGGTTTCTGACGAAAATGCAGACACGCAACCCGGTCCACTGATCAATCCGGTCCACTGATCGGCGTGCAACAAGACAATCTGGCGGCGTAGCTCAGTCGGTTAGAGCAGCGGAATCATAATCCGCGTGTCGGGGGTTCGAATCCCTCCGCCGCTATTTGAAAGCTCGGAAAGCTCAGTCTTTCCGGGCTTTTTTTGTGTTTCGACAGTGTGGGGCATGAGCGGATACACGCTGTCCTCGCGTTATTCGCTGGCATGTAGCAATATCAAGCAGCAGGCTGCATCTTCTGTCACATCCATGCCGCGATTTTGTGGCACCAGATCCTTCAATTCGACAGCAGCCATGACTAGTCGCTTGCCAGCCCTTTCTGGAAGGCTCCGGGAGGAAGATCACGGCCGGTCAGTGTGCGAAACTGAATCTGCAGTTGGTTCACAAAGACGGTTGTCGGATCAAGGTACCTTGCCCCTCGCAGACGACTTTCTTCGGCGTAGGGAGACTCTTCAAGGCCACTGGTGAGATCAACGATTGTCTGACGTTCGCGGATGACGGCAGGATTAAGCTCTTTGCTTCCCATTCCACACGGCATGCCATGATCAGCAAGCACCACCGTATCAATCCGCGTATCGTAAATCGAATTCCACGGGATATGTCGAACGCCAGCAACTTTCGCAGCCCCAGCGGCTTGATTATCCGACATACTCGCCAGGCTGACTGCGGCTCCCTGTGATGAAAACCACCATGCGGCCCCCTGGGCCATCAGCGAGTCACCGAGTACGAGCACCGCGCCACGGCCACTCCAGTCCGTACTCCCCAATACCTGCTCGCCGGTCATGCGGATTGCATCAAAAGTCGTGCACACGGCTTTACGCCCCGACGATGCCTTCATCAGAGTGTCTACGCGCCCGGACCTCCGCACCAACTCATCACCGTGTTCCGACAGTTCCGTCAGATCGTCCGACCAGTCCGGGGCAACCACGATACCGTTGATGCCGAGTTTCTCCAGCATCATTGGGAATCGTCGCAGGTCTCCCGGAAGCAATGGCAGACAACGAATCGGGCGTCCCATTTCTTCGAAAGCGGTATTCAAGACTCGAGCGGCAATGTTCTCACCAATGCCCCGTCCAACAATGCCAAGAAAGTGTGTCTTATTGCCAATCTCCCCCGTCCGATAGTCCTCACGGAGTTGCCAGATTGTCGGTTGTGCCGGAAATGCCTCCATTCCCTTTTCCAGCGCTGCATAGATCCACGGTGAACTGTACTTTCTTCCGAGCAGCGAGAAGGTCAGTCCAGCTTTGCCAATTCCCAGTCCGACAATCGGCAGGTCGCGGGGTTGGGCGACCGCAGCAAGCAGCGGCCACGCCTGATCCAGATCCTCTGTCAGGCTGGTGAATTTCACCACATCGGCATCCGCTTTCTGACACCTTTCAAACACCTCATCGACGCGAGGCAGAGCACGATTCGGAGTTGTGTAGCTAATGACGCGTTTTGTCCTGCCGTATCGAGGAATGCTTCCGGCAATCTCCAAATCCAGTTCGACGTATTCTGGTTCCGCCACAATTGCCTCACGAAGCAGTTGAACTCGCTGCTGCTCAGTGCCTTTCCATGCGCCGCCTTGCTGCGGAGATCGACAGGAGACCAGAATTGGCTTGTCAACAGTCCTCAGCAGCGCCCCCGGATTCGGTTCGTTGATGAAATGGTCCAGGCAGAGTTCGATAAGGTCACCGTGTCGACTGGCATTCAGAAGGTCCGCAGGGGCAAGAGTTCTTGAAGCAGGCGTTACAGAAATACAGATCATTATTTTTGCCCCTATTCGGCAATCACGGTGCAGGAGTCCTGGCACAGGATTGTGACACGCGGACTCGGCAACGAAAAGTAACCCGCAGCCAAAAAAAAGGCGTCTGCCGGAAGCAGACGCCTTGATGTTCAGGAATTTGTTGCGGAACCTCAGTCATCAGGATTGCTGGTTCCGCGATACAATGCACTGGTAGCACCGGTTGAAGGCAGTCGTCGCCTTGCTGGTGGCAGGAATTTGTCACGCAGCGCCTGCTCAGCACCAGTACTTGCCTGCCTTGATCCAATTGACGCTTCTACTGACCGGCTTTTGGCACCGTTTGGAAGTGTGAGCGGGAAGGGTTTGGTCGGACTCCACGCCAGACTTTTTCGGGAGTAACCGATGTAGTCAAGAAAGCGGGAAAGGCTTAGTACGTAGACGCCGTTATCTGTTGCAACCTCTTCCATTCGCACTTTCAAGGCACGGATCCGATTGTTCAGCTCCTTTTGGATTGTGTCCTGAGTGTCCTCGTCACCGAGATCCCCAATCAGCACAAATCGCGTGCTGGATGAGATCCGCTGGCTGATATCAGACTCTCCCAGCTCTTTGCCGTCCTCACCAAGAATTTTGGCCTGATCCGTTACTTCAAGAGTAATGCGGGCACCATTCGCCGAAACCATGCGGCGGAATTCTTCCCGGTCACTGCCCGGATTTCCGTCAAAATCGAGGGCCCCGACGACGGCAATTTCCATCGCCTGCCCTGGCGAGAAAATCGGTGAGTAGACCGGATCACCGCTGGCCATTGGCTCACCAAGCTTGGGGTCAACAATGTCTGCCTTGGCCAAAGCCGGCCCCATGATTTCGGTAATGACCAACTTCCCTTTCAGGTCACGATCACTCTGAGGCAATCCAACGCCCGCATTGTTCACTCCGTAGACAGAGAAGGTCGTTCCGACGCGGAGCTTGTCTCGGCTGCCAATATTCACGAAGGCAATCTGACTGGCCTGATCGACGAATGTCAGTCTTCCGGCCGGACGCTCAAAATTCAGATTCTCCAGCTTGAACTTCGCAGCACGGAGTTTCTTGAGTGTATCTCTTTGACCGCTGATCTCGTCCCTCAACGTGGCGATCTCTCGCTCGCTTGATTCTCGATAGTCTGAGAACTCCGACTGCACTGCCGTTTTCTCTGTCCGCAGCTCGTCGATCTGATCATTCAATTGCTGCAACTCTTCACTGTGCTGACTCTCCTGAGCCAGCAGCTGTGCTTCTTTGTCGGCCACCTCCTGCGTCAGCCCAGCTTTGGCATTCTCGTAAGACGCCTCCGCCTTGGTCAGTGCTCGTTGTGCGTTGTCTAACTCCAACGTTTCTTGCGCTGCAGTGGAATTTGCCTGATCTCGTTCCTGTGCAAAATCGCGCATCGCATCTTCAAGTGTCTCCGGTGTTGAGAGGGTGGTTGCGGAGCTGACACGATTCTCGATCTCAGCTTGAGACTCCCCGACAAGGTCGTCGACTGCGTTTTGGGCATCGCTGCGACCAATCAGTGCCTGCAAGCTGCTGATGTCACTCTGCAGATTCCTGACGGCATCATCAGATGTGTTTTTGTCGGCTTGTGCCTGGCTTAACTGCCTGGTCAAGTCTGTGCTGTGAGTCCACGTCATGTACCACGCAACGGACATACCGACCGTCAGCAGCACAAAAATGGACAGAGATATGACAAGCCCGTTGCTGTCCTTTGAAGCCATGTCCTGACACCATCCCCGGCATCCGATGTCCGAAAGCCGAAAAAAATAAAGCTCAAAAATCCGCCCCACCGGAACGGTGGAAACGGGGTGCAATGTCTGCCGACAGTTCTAATTCACTTACAGGAGCAACCCCCTCGATCGGCAAATTTGATCGCCGAGCACGATTGCAGCCTGTCATTCGAATCCCCGAGCGTCGCCCCAAAACCCGCCCTTGAGCATTCTGCAGCGGCGGGCAGAAAATGATCAAATGCAGCACAGCAACACTCGAACAGCCGGACTGAGGTGAATCCGATCCACTGACCTCAGACCTGTCAGCCCTCAGCCCGAGCGAAATGAAGCCATAGCCAAAGCATCATGCATTACATACTGCCTGGTGGCAGCACAAAATACTACGTAGAGAAAAGAAAACAGGCAAATTACCTGAAAGATCACGACCAGTAAAAAGAAACAATTGGGGGCAAGTGGATCGCTGTCCCGGAGGTTTTCCAGGTCCCCGATTGCAGACTTTTTCTGCACGCTCAGTTCTATTCTCGGATCAAACGCCGCTCGAGGTTCGTCAGTTTTGTTTTCAGTCCATCTGCACCACTCATGCTCTCGTTCCGGCTGTTAGCGATCGACCACATTATGACGACTGCAGCACGGATACCGAGGCAACAGGCAATCTCTGTCCCTTCGACACCACGCAATCCTTGACCATTAGCGGAGTGTTTCCAATAATCCGCATCCTGCCGGGGATTCCGGCTGTAGCTATGAGGTTGTTTCTGCACTCTACCTGCGCAGGCCGGTCAATCATGACTTCAGAAGAACTAGAGAAGTTCCGCACAATGTTGAAGTTGCTGCGAGGCCGGCTTCGCGGCGATGTGGAACAGTTGAAGGAAGAGGCTTTTTCCAATTCTGATTCCGGGAACGACCAGCGATCCTCAAATCACATGGCAGAGCTGGGCTCAGACGCGTGGGATCTTGAATTCTCCCTGCAATTGGTGGAGAGTGACCAGAACGTCCTTGAAGAAATCTCCCACGCTCTGCAGAAGATCGATGACGGTACTTTTGGCCTTTGTGAATCCTGTACAGAGACGGGGCGCAGTGCAGCCAGGGCGAAAATTGCCAAGGCAAGACTGCAGGCAATTCCCTACGCTCGAAACTGCATTGAATGTGAGCGAGAAAAAGAAGAAGGGCGTTGAAGGCTCCTCCTGTGCGTAATCGTATCGGTCTTTATGCCGCCATTACAATTGCCTGTCTCGGGATCGATCTCGGCAGCAAGACTTTTGTGTTCTCCAAACTGGGCGGACCCTACCAGGGGACTGGCTGGCTGATCGACGGATGGATGAAGTTTGAACTCTTCACCAGCCTGAATCATGGTGCTCTTTGGGGGATGGGGCAGGGATTCTCGCTTTGGTTCGCAGCAGTCAGCTTGTTCGCCATTGCAGGGATTCTCTACTGGCTCTTCATTCGCAACGCCTGCCAAAGCCTGCTGCTCACCTGCTGTCTGGCTATGATCTCTGGGGGAACTCTCGGCAATCTCTACGACAGGCTCGGTCTGCACGGAATCAGGGAGCGTGGATCTGAACGGACCGCT
>JAFMMM010000339.1 GCA_017859815.1 Planctomycetota bacterium
TCATTCTGGTGGCGGTGGTTCGCTCAGCTCAATGATTGGTGAATCAGACAGCGAGACCACGCTGGGTTCTCGTGTCTGGATTGGACCACGCTGGGAGGAACGATCCGGTTCAGATCAGGACGGCCCCCTCGGCAGCTTTCCCATTGATGGCGATGTCAGCGGGGTGAGTTTTGGATGGCGTGCCCGCAACGTGGACGCACTGTTCATGAGCCTCGAGGGTGTGGTTGTCGACGGGGATTTCCGGACCACAATCGGGCAGGTGACGAACTACGATGAGAGCCAGTTTGAGGCTCTGTTTGGTTACACGATCGCCGACGACTGCCGCACTGTCTTCATCACACCTTACACCGGGATGCGATATCGTAACACGGAGAACAGCGTCCTGTCTGGCTCTCTGCTGCTTGATGTTGAGCAGGAAGTATGGACGGCGCCATTCGGTATTAAGGCAGACGCGCTGCTGACCGACGACTTTGCCGCCGGTATTGACGCGCGGATGCAGTGGAAGATTGACGACGAGCAGGTTCTGCAAACCGGCGGACAGACAGTATTGTCTGAGTCGGGAACGAACGATATTTCGTGGAGAATTGACGTGCCGTTTACGTTCCGCGTTTGCTGCAGCGGGGAAATTGAGCTTCGTCCCTACTACGAATGGGACCGTTTCAACTCCAACACCTCCGTCCGCAGCAGAGCGATTGACGAGTATGGCGGGCAGATTTCATTCATCTGGAGATACTGATTTCCGATCAGGTGCACTCCAGCGGTGAGAGATGAAGAGCACGGAGCCGTAGCCACAAGCTGCGGCTTTTTTACGCTTCGGAACAGTGTTGAGTTGGAATTTCTGCCGACATCGACCAGAGCACTCATTCAGTAGCAGGCGTCTTTTCGTGTTGGCTGTCAGTGTGGCAAGGTTCATTCTGTGGAGCGTTGCATGAGCCATGACAACTTTGGCAGGAATGTGGTGTTGCAGCCGAAGGTGAGGTACACGCCTGAGAATGATGCGGAGGTTCTGGAGATATTGAATCGGCACCAAGGCGAGCAGATTCGCTCTGTAGGGCGGCTGCATTCGTGGAGTCGTGTCCTGGAATCCGAAGGGGTACTGCTGGACCTGCGGAAGATGAATCATGTTCGTTGTCTGGACGAGTCAGCAGATCATCGTGTGGAAGTCGGGGCTGGTTGCCAGATCAAGCGCCTGTTGTCTGAAATGTCGTCGCAGAAGAACTGGACACTACCTTCCGTTGGTTTCATCACGGAGCAAACGATTGCCGGCGCGATCGCGACAGGTACCCATGGCTCCGGACGCAATACGCTTTCTCATTACGTTCTTTCGTTACGGATCGCTCATTACGACGTGGAAACCGGTCGAGCCGTTATCAGGACAATTTCTGCTGGCGAGGAGTTGCTGGCTGTACGGTGTTCACTGGGATGTTCCGGCGTCATTTTGCAGGTGACGATGCTAGCCCGACCTGCTTACCAGGTTGAGGAGTGTTTTCGCGAATATGAGGTGTTGTCCAGCGTTCTTGCGGCAGAAAAGAAGTACCCGCTGCAGCAGTTTTATTTTCTGCCATGGCGATGGACGTTCTTTGCCCAGCACCGCAGGGAAGTTGAGTCAACGTCGTCATGGACTCTCATGCTGTACCAGTTGTATCGCTTCCTGGCGTTCGATATTTCCCTGCATCTCTTGATCCTGTTTCTGGTTCGGCTGCTGCGCTCGCCCACGGCGATTCGTAACGTTTTTCGGTGCGTCATTCCATTGACTGTGATTCGAGGATGGGGCGTCACCGGGCCGTCCAACACACAACTCGTGATGGAGCACGAGTTATTTCGCTGTGTTGAGACCGAGATTTTTGTTCGACGCGATCAACTTCCGTCGGCTCTGGAATACGTGCGGGAGGTATTGCAGTGTCTGGGATCGAGCCATGGCGGGACTTCCCGGTTTTTGTCCATGGTATCTCAGGCTGGTTGCGATTCACTGTTGCAGCAATTGCGGGGGCAGTACTGCCATCACTATCCCATCTGTGTTCGGCGAGTACTGTCGGATGAGACCCTGATATCTCCGGCGTGTCCCGATGATTCGACCGCCGCGACTTCCAGCGATGACTGGTACGCGATGACGTTCACCAACTACCATCGCGGAAAGGCTCGGCAGCCGTTTGATGCTCTGGCTGAGTTTCTCACAGTGAGTATGGGGCGACTGTTCCGAGCGAGGCCTCACTGGGGAAAGATTTGTCCCGACAACCTGTCTGAAACGAGGCGGCTTTATCCGCGGATGCAGCAATTTGTCAAGATCTGTCAGCGGATTGATCCTGATGGCGCATTCCGTAATCGGTGGATGTCTTCACTTTTTGAAGAGGGTTGAAATCCGCCTCCGCTGCATTCGTCGCATTCCTGAAGCGGGGAAGGTGTCGGACAATTCTGGCGGACTGACGAGCGACAGCGGGATGTTCGCGGTCGTTGGAATGTGTGTACTGAGTTGGCTTTCTCGATTATTGGCTGACGTTCAGGATGGTCGTCTCATCACTCCAGAATTGACCGGTGGCTGTCTTGACGAAAATGCGCAGAAATAATGGTTGATCCTGCGGGACTGCGGGAATTGTGAAGCGGTTGATACCCTCCTTCGGCGCAGGCAGTGGCAGGGAATGCTGCCATCGCTCTCGGAATGTCAGTGCTTCCTCTGATCCCCAGAACAGAGTGGCCTGCGCAGTGCTTCCGGCATTGGACAATGTGTATTGTCCATCAACTTGTTGAGCCCTGCGAGTGACAGATGGTGTTCCTGCTGTTGTGGGTAATTGCAGCAGGGTTTGCAGTTTCTCGGGATTCATGAAAGCAGGGCGAGGCTCAGCTGTAGCGCGAGGCAGTTGGATCTGATCCGATGGATCCGGTGTTCTGAAAGTCCAGCCGCCTGTTTGCAGGAAGAACCAGCCGTCATCGGTCACTCCTCTGTGTGTGTGCGTTAATCCCGTCTGTCGATCGATATTACCGTTTGTCATACGATCCAGACGAAACCACTGACCATCTTCCTGCATCACCCAGCCGCGATATCGCATTCGACGAGGGTAGGGGCCTGTTCGCTGAATTTGAGGAGGCCCCGGAACTTCAACGAAGCTGCCCACCCACAAAGACTTCAGTGGTTTGCCACCGTGGTGTTTCTTACCGACACCGAAAAGACGCCAGCATTCGCTGTCCGCTGCGTAGAAGTAACTGGAGTAGGTGTCATAGTTGGCTCCGGACTCAACTCTCAGAGCGATTGCCTGCCGTTGAGTCTGGCGGCCAGCGAGAGGCTCCCAGTTGCGTATTTTGACGCCGGTTCCCTCGTGACCAAATTGGCCAAAACTGGCATCAGGATTTCCAATAGCGACGAGATGCGAGAGCCGTTCGACGGGCGGTTCCGCTTTTCCGCGGCCGTAAGACCAGAGAGAAAAATTGAAGCCACTGTTCACGCGACCATCGGGCAGCCATGTTGGCCCGTAATATCCGAAGGGAGTGGTCACGGGGCAGTAAAATCCAGGGCTCCCCGAGACGGCGTCCAGTTCCATGACCCACAATCGAATCTTTCCCGTTGCTGCTGACGCTGAGAAGCGTGTATGTGCGGCCGCCGGACGCCAGCGTTTTCGCAGTAGTGATGCGTTACGGACAGCAGCACCGGAAAGTTGAAGGCGACGAAACATGACGCCCCTGCCTGCCTGATCACATTTCAGTTTCAACACATGTTGACCAGCGGGAACGTTTTGAAATTCAATTGATACTGGTGCCTCGGATTCGGTTCCTGTTGAATTGATTGTGACCTGGTGTTGCTGCCCGGCCAGACTGACTGTGAATTTGGCCGTGCCCGCGGGGATCTGACACGAAAGTTCAGCATTCAGTGATCCGTGCTGCAGCAGAAGTCCCCACTCGGCCACATCACTCTCGTCCCACTTTTCAATGGATGAAAACGACTTTCCACCATTCAGTGGATCTGGTTTCAGGGCCGGCGCTGCTCCGGCGTTCATCAGGCCAGGCTTCGGAAAGAACACCTCATTCGGAGTGAGCAGCAGGACACCATCCGTGGCTGCAGCGGCAAGCAGGAACTGGCCTGGCAGCCCCGGAGCTGGAATCAGCTGGGGGGATGGGTTCAGCGGCGAATCCGCTGGCTGCCGAGACGTTTGTTGTGCTTCCGACAGCCCTGCGGACAACGCAATCGCCACGAGAACCAAGCTGCTGAACTGAGAGAGGGTAGACATCGGCGGATCCCGGTTCAGGAGGACTGAGAGTCGGTTGGCAGCGTTCCTGAAGTTACTTCATGGGTGTTCCGGCGACCGGTTTTCCATTTGTGGTGAGGATCTGGAAGTGGTGGAAGCCGGCATTCTGACCGTTGTATGTCCAGACCACTTGCTTGTCTCGAGTGACTTCAAAGAGTTTGACTTTGTCACCAGCCGCGTGGTAGCTGGTCACGACCGTGTTTCCGTTGGGCAGCCGCTGTACGCCGCAGGCGTCGTCGAACAGGTTCTGTCCGAGGTCCTGATTGTCGACGCTCCAGACGATGCTTCCCTTTGAGTCAATTTCGATGATGCGATTGCCATTCGTGCAGCCGATCAGCGTGTTTCCGTTCTCCAGTCGAATCGCGGTGAATGGCCAGTCTCTTTTCTCCCGGCCACGGTCGTCTGTCGGAAAAACATTCACAACCATTCCGGACTGAGGAACGTATTCCTTGACGGCGAAGTCCAGCAAATGCGGGGCAAGAAAATTGCCGCTGGGCAGGACTCGCAGCATGCGAGTCTGCATATGGAAATTCTGCTTCTGGCATTGCAGAGGCGTGGATGCAACAACGTTTCCGTCCCGATTGATCTCAACAGCTCGCGGTTCCGGCCCCAGTTCAGTCAGCAGATAGTTTTTGTTGGGCAACACAACGACTGTACTGGTCTCCTTCTGCTGACCCTTGTACTGAAACACGAATTCCTTTGTCTCACGATCAACTTCAACAATTCCCCCGTTGGGAAACTCGGGTGTTCCGTACAGGGCCAGCAGGATATTGCCATTTGGCAGAACCCACCCATCGCTTGCCGGCAGATCCAGCTTCCAGGTGACTTCATTTTCCTCATTGACGATCACAACACGATTTGCCTTACCGACGCCAAGAAAAGAGTGTCGAACGGGTTCTTCGGCGATCGTTGAAAGTCCGGACAGCAGGCAGATGACCGTGATGAATGATGTGAATCGCTGCATCGGTGAAGGTCCTGTAGGCGAGTATTCAAAAAAGGTAAGGCTCGGGAGCGTAACACAGGATCTGTGTGACTTCCATTTCGCAGTGCTGCAGCCGGTGATGAGCCGCCAAATGGTACTGCTGACGCAGCGGACGGGACAGCGGAGATGAATTAATTGCGCTCCGTCTCTGGCATCTCTGACTGCGGTGGGAGTTTTTGTTCTTCCAGTCGCAGTGACAGGTGCCCTCGGGGCGGGAACGAGCGTTGTCTGGCAAGGTCAGCGCAGACGAAGTTGACTGTGATAACAGGACTTGCAGCAGAAAGTCTTCGCTCCAGCCACCTCCACGGTGCCACCCACCTCTAACGCACCTCCGACGCCACCCCACCTCCACGGTGCCACCCACCTCTAACGCACCTCCGACGGTGCCACCCACTTCCACGGTGCCACCCACCCAATTCGGCCAAAGAGCCGATTGTGCGGTTTCTTACGGTCGGGCGGTTTGCCCGACACCGGGTGCAGGCGGATCGCCTGCCGGTGCCACTCACCCAATTCGAGCAGCGTGCCGATTGTGGGGGGGCTTACAGTCGGGTAGGGCGCACGACACCGAGTGCAGGCGGGGTAGGAATCTCGGTGTTCCGTCAAGCGTGTTCGATACGGCGTGCTACTGTTCCGCCTTGTGGTAGACATGCCATGATGTCTTCCAGCCTGCAGGATGCCCTGAGCTAAAACCGCCAGCTTCGATCAACAGATACTCGGTACCGGCGATCGTCAGAAGTTTCATCAAC
>JAFMMM010000340.1 GCA_017859815.1 Planctomycetota bacterium
CGGGGAACTGGTAGACGATCAGCGGATCACCGGCGAAACCCTGCCTGTTTTCGGCCACAATGCGGCCGTCAGGAGCAATCAGGCTGAGGAGCAGATCTGACCGCGAGTCAGCTCGGCGCGCGTAGCCGGAGATCAGCATTTTCTGTCCCGGCTGGGCGGTGAACTGATACCAGTCGTCGTCGGCAGCGGAGTTAAATTTTCCGGTGAGGATTCCCGGGACCGTGATTTCAGCCAGAGGATCATCCGCTGAGTTGGGTTCTGTCTCTGGAGTTTCCGGGAGATTATCCACGAAGAATCCACGCGGGTTGGACAACCCGTACAGTCCCTGACAGCGAACTTCGTAACGTCCGGGGGGAACATTGCCACCAATGTTGACCGTGAACGTATTGTCAACCGGCATCGGCCCTTCATCGAACGGGCCAGCGTCCTGCATCTTACGGACGGCCTTGATATTCGGATGACTGAACAGCAATTGATCGACGTTGTCGAGATCATTGCCGGCAATCGTCACTTCCAGCTCAGTGCCCGCCTGTCCGCCGCACGGATACACTTCATCCAGCCGCGTTTCGGGCAACTGAGCCCATACGGACGGAGAGAGCAACAGGACGACACTTGCAAACGTGAGGGGTTGCAGCAGTTTCATCAGATCCGGCCTCCGCAGATCCAGGTTATTGATGCAGTCAATGTCAACACGGGGGTGTGGTCAGCGAACGAACTGGAATTCCTTCGCATTGACCAACGCCCAGATCAAGTCTTCCCAGGCCTGTTTGCGATTCGTGGCAGCAGCGAGATGATCGACGATCACCTGCCGTTCAGAATCGGTTGGCATTCGTGAAAACGCCGCCAGATAGATCTCTTCAGCCAGTTGCGAGTCGTTGTCCGGTTCGGACTGTGCGTATTGAGCAGCGCGACCGGTCCCACTCTGCAATCGATTCTGCACGTCTGTGGAGTTCAGCAGGTGCAGACTTTGGGCGAGGTTTGCTTCGGGGCTGCGTTCGCATTCGCAGGCACTTTCCGCTTCTGGTTTGCCGAAGACCTGCAGAAAATAATTGTTGACCCCGTTATCAGGCAGTTGGACGGCACGTGTGCCCTGTGGCAAGCCGCCGAAGTTCCCGACGACGCCGGACAGATCATTAATGGAGTCGTAGAGCACTTCAGCCGGAACGCGACGGGGATAGAAGCTGGAGAAGTTCTGCAGGTCCGCCTGGTTCTCGGGCAGTGGTGTGGAAGACAACTGGTAGACGCTGGAACGGCAGATCGTGCGCACCAGATCCTTCAGGTTGAAACCGCTGTTCAGAAAATGCTGTTCCAGTCCGGCCAGCAGTTCGGGGTTGGACGGCGGGTTCGTGACACGCAGATCGTCTTCCGGATCGACAATTCCTCGGCCGAAGAAGTGTTTCCAGTAACGGTTGACCAGTGCTTTGGCGAAGAACGGGTTGTCCTTTGCAGCCATCCAGTCCACCAGGGAATGTCGCGCGTCTTCCCATTCCGGAATATCCAAAGGTTCAGCGCCGAGGCCCGTTGGTTTGACCATCTCCTGGCTGCGAGGATTGCGCGACTGAGGAGGCCGACCATTCAGCGTGACAATGTCACCTCGGTTACGCTCCGCATTGTAGTTGCTGGTCTTGAGCGTGACCTGAGTGAAGAACGCTTCGAAGCCGTAGTAGTCCTGTTGGCTCCAGCGTTCGAATGGATGGTGATGACATTTGGCGCAGGCCAGACGCATTCCCAGGAACATTTGTGCGGTGTCTTCCATCTGCACAGTCGAAGTTCGCAATTCCCGGAACCATGCAACCGGTGGATGTGTTTCCGCCTCTCCGCTGGCGGTCAGAATCTCACGCACGAACTGGTCGTACGGAGTGTTCTCGGCCAGTTGACGGCGGATCCAGTCGTGGAAACGATATGTGTACGGGATGTCATTGTTGTTGCGGCGTTTGTTGCGGAGCAGATTTGACCATTTGTTGGCGAAGAAATCGGAGTAGCCGGGACTTTCGATCAAACGATCGATCAAGACGTCGCGTTTATTGGCGGACTGATCCGCCAGAAAGGCGCGCACATCCTGCGGAGCAGGAATTCGGCCGGTGATGTCCAGCGTGGCGCGGCGAATGAACGTTGCATCATCGCAAAGTCCTGAGGGCGGAATCCCCAGTTGCTTCAGTCGCGCGAAAACGTGCTGGTCGATGAAGGTACGAGCGGGGGGCAGATTGTCGACCGGGAGTCCCTGAGGAATGATGGCTCGAAAGACACTGACCTGATCCTGGAAGCGAACCATGACAGCTACTTCACCCGGCGTATTGGAAACGGAGATCAGACCGGTTGCATTCGTGTAAGCCATCTCCGGCTGATTGGGCTCGTAGGAAGCAAGGCGGGTGACATCGCGCACCGAACCGTCGCTGTAATGCGCCTGCACGGCGATCTGCTGAGCCGTTTCGACGTTCATTTCTCGCAATTCAGGAACGACCTGAATTCGTTCCAATTGCGGATCCTCTTCTGAGCCAGCGGGCGCGCCCTGAGCGATCCAGCTGGAGATCAGCTGCCATTCATACGTGCCCGGCTCCAGGCGTCGGCCCCCACCGTGAGGCAGCAGGTTGGCCGGTTTGGTCAGCAACAGGCTGTAGTCAGGGTCGGCGGGGAAAAGTCGTCGGCCACGATCCTCATACACAAGATATTCGTAGTCGTCCTCCGGATAGAATCCGAGCAGTGACAGCTTGAATCCGTTCTGCCCGTCGGCTTTGCCATGACAGCCGCCAGCGTTGCAACCGAGGCGAGTGAAGATGGGAACGACCTCCTCCACGAAACTCACGGGCAGGTCTTCATTGCAGCGTTCGACCTGCAGTGCGAGTTGAACCGACTTGCCATCGACAGCAGCGGTGACTGTGGCATTGCCGTCGGTCAGCGGAGTGACCAGACCATCAGCAGCCACCGTGAGGATTTCCGGTCGATCGACGGAATACCTGGCGCGATGTGTTTCATCGTGCTTCTGTCCGCTGCTGTAGATTCCTGTGACGATGAGTTGCCGGCGGGAATTCCGGCCGCGCATCAGCGTTTGACTGCTGTTTTCAATTGTGAGGCTGTTGAGAGTCCCTTTGGGGCCAAGCCCCGGAAACTCCTGTGCCCTCGAAATGCCGCTGATCAGCATGAATGCCGTTAACAGCAGAGAGAAGAATCTGAGCGTTCCCGTCCACATCGTCGTCATGGTTTGCTCCCGTGTTGCAAACAGCTGAACAAGATCAGGGGTGTTTTCGTATCAGGGGTGTTTTCGTTTCTGCAATGTCCCGGGGGGGAGTGCAGTCTTCTGCGTGTCCTGGGCTGGATCACAATGTTTCTACAGGATCAGGTGTTTTCTTCCGGCGCGTCCTGTTGGTTCTTCGGTCCTGTGCGTTGTTCGGTCCTGCTGCGTTGTTCGGTCCTGCTGCGTTGCTTATGACTCATCTGGAGTCCGTTCACACAGCAATGTTTGACACTGATCATTGGTGTCGCCGGTGTCCAGCGATTGTTGCCACACGCAGACGAGTGACCGCCGTCTGTGAGAGCCTGTTTCATCGACTAAGAATGTCGTCCTTCGCATCGTTCTTTCTTCGCATCGTTCTTTCTGTTCGATTCCCATACCCGATCCTGCATTCGGAGTAGCCTTGTGGCTAGCGAACCGCACCGGGCAATTCAAAGATCCTTGCACTCCCGTCACCATTCGACAGCAGCGCACGGGCTCCGTCAAACGCATAGGATGCATAATTTCCGACTCGTCCAATCCTGTCTGAGAACAGTTCTTTCCCGTCAGCGACGTTCCAGATACGCAACTGTCCTGCATAACCATAGCTCATTAACCGCTTGCCGTCGGGGCTGAAGCGGATGCTGTGAATATAGTCTGTGTGTCCGTTCAGTGTTCGGATTTCAGCACCGGTGAGTAACTGGTAGAGGTGAACCTGCCTGTCTGCACCGGCTGCCGCCGCGATCTGACCATCGGGATGGATGGCAACTGAGTACATGGTTTCGGAAGTGGTCGCCAGTTGCTTCAACTGCCGTCCTCCCACCGCGTCCCACAGCCGAATCGTCCGATCGGCCCCGGATGTCAGCACAAGTGCTCCATCGGGACTGACGGCAAGGGAGTGAACAGCGCCGACGTGTCCACGCATCTGGAATCGTTGTTGTCCGGTGATGGCGTCCCAGATGCGAACGGTCTGGTCAGCGCTGCCGGACACGATTGTTGTTCCGTCGGCTGCGATTGCCACCGCATATACGGCGCCACCATGGTTCAGTTGTCGCAGTGCGGTGGGCTGAGCCGTTTTCCACTGTGTGACGACTCCGGTTGACTGGGTGCCCAGCAGTTGTTGATTGCTGTCGGTAAATTCGAGTGTCAGCAATGGGGTTTCCGTGCGAATCTGTTCATGCAAATACAGGCTGACGCCAGGTTCGGCGGTGGCGGGTGGAACAACAGGGCCGTAGACAGAGAGCGTTGCATCTTCGCAGGCCACTGCCAGTTTCTGATTATCTGTGCTCCATGCCAGCGAGACAACGGGGCTTTCGA
Organism: Planctomycetota bacterium; assembly: GCA_017859815.1. Classification (GTDB taxonomy): domain Bacteria; phylum Planctomycetota; class Planctomycetia; order Planctomycetales; family Planctomycetaceae; genus SXXK01. Next base: position 4,526 of record JAFMMM010000340.1, read on the forward strand.
ACTGCAGTTCCTGAGTGACGGTGCCATTGCCGGGATTGACGACCTGCACCAATCCGTCAGCCATTCCGAGCGCGACGGCCTGATTGTCGACGCGGGTGGCAATCGCTCGAACTTCCTGCGGTGTTTCGTACTGCCGGATGAGGTTTCCGTTGTTTGTATCCGTCAGTCGGGCGACTCCCGTGGAAGAAATCGTCAGTGCCTGAGCGCCACCGGCGAGCAGTCTTATTCCCGTAACAGCATCAGCCTCGGTGAGTGGCAGGGCTCTGAGCACAGACGTGCGATTGACCTGCAATTCCGTGCCAGCGCAACTGATCAGTGTCTGGCCATCATTCAGCCACTGAGTTTTTGCTGCGGGAGCCGCAGGCGTCGTATAGGTTTCCAGTAAGACCCCGCCGGCCAGATCCCAAAGCCGAACAATTCCATCCACGGAAGTTGTGGCGAGACGCGTGCTGTCACTGCGAATGGACACGCCAGTGACTTCCACCGGATGTTCCAGCGTGACCTGCAACTGACCGTCGGCCGCATTCCAGATGCGAACGGTCTTATCCAAAGACGAGCTGACCAGCAGTTGTGAGTTGGGTGACAGAGAGACGTCAGTGACAGCAGCGGTGTGCCCTTTCAGCTCACGCTCCAGTTTCCCCTCAGATGTGACCCATTGCCGAATCACGCCATCAGTCCCGCCGCTCCAGAATCGACTGCCGTCAGGTGACAGTCCGAGTGCGGATTGAGCGACGGCATCGACTGGAAAGAAGCGGGCGAGAGCGGGGATACTGACGGTCACATTATTGTCCTGGCCGATGCAGGAGAGCGAAAGTCCGTCAGCTGCCGACCAGACGACACCGGTCATTGGTCGCTGAAACGCCAATTGTTCCAGCACTTTGCCTGATGCCGTCGAGGCGACGGTGATTGTTTTGGTGTTATCGGTGAGGGCGATTCGTGTGCCATCGCTGTTCAGACTGACCGAAGTCGCGACTGCCGATAACTGGAATCTGGCTTTCTCTGTTGCCCGTTGGCCGGCCAATTCCCAGAGGGTCGTCTTTCCCTGTGGGCCGGTGGCGAGGAGCATGGCTCCGGTGGGACTCGTGGCCAGATGCGTCTGACCGGCGACTGGTGTCTCGAGAGCCGGCAATTCCTCGCCGGTTGTTTTCCAACGGAACACTCTTTGACCTGCGGCCGAAACTGCGGCGATTCCTGCGTCTTCGGCAAGCACCAGCAATTCGGTGATCGCCGCATCGGCACCGGCGTACACGCGATCGACAGCCGCGGTGAAGCGTTTGATGACCGGTGCATCTCCGGCGGCAAATGATTGCATGCCGTCGCCGCTGATGGCAACCGCTTCACAACGCTGGGTGTCACTCATGAAGTGCTGCAGAACCTGCATCGTGGTGGTATCGATCAGGGCGGAGAGTCCCGCATCGA
>JAFMMM010000341.1 GCA_017859815.1 Planctomycetota bacterium
GATCCTTCGGCGCGGATACGTAAGAGCCTCGCCTTCAGTTTCCGCACGAGCGCTTCGGCAAACGGGTACCGGTCTTCGGGCTGGCCCGCTCTTCCGCATTCGCCATTCGCCCTCCTTTCGAGGTGCCTGACGCGGAACTGCTTTAAATCCTGGTCATTGTGTGATGAACGTACGAGCGGATCGTCAAACAGGGCTTAGTTCAAGAGCCGATGTTGGAGTTTATGATCGGCTGTTGGCAAAAATTGAACTCGTTCTCTGTCAATAACAGCGGATTATCGACGAGCTTTGAACTCGGTTCCGCTCTCTTTCACCATACGGCGAATCCTCACGGTCGCAAGTCCTGTTGTCACAAACAACCGAGTCCGTGCTGGTCGCCACCCTAATGGGCAATTGGGAGAAAAAAAAGCGACAAGATACGTGAACAGAAACCCGTGACGACACGTCAAGAATTGCAAACAATTAGCACTGCCACGTTAACATTCCTATTCCATCATCTTGTCAAGTCTTTGTTATGATCTCCTAACGTTCCAACCATGCTTTCAGTCTCAATCATGCGTTAATGAGGGGGCCCGTGATGGATCTTTAACATAGTGAGGAGCCGATCAGCAAGTGAAGCATTTGGTGCTGGCCCTGCCGTTGCGTGTTCGAACTTTAAGCACACAGTTCGCAAAAAGCTAACACCTTGGATAAATGCCTGTCTTATGCGCCTTCATCGGCAACTGAAATTCTTGAACTGCTGGACATGACCGTCAGAGAGCGACCAGGCAGGATTCTCCGCAGTCCGATTAAATTCGGACCTTGCACGACCGATCGCTTCAGTGCACATATCTCGCAACACACGCACTCAGCATGGAATCCGCTGGACCAGCGCAACCCGCATCGGCGGCATGACTGTCGCAGTCTGAACCAGTCGGGTCAACGGATGCTGATTTAACCCCTACCATCCCAATGATGAGTACGGGATCCCAGTCAAGCCACTATAACCGCCACCCGGCTTGTGACGTTCGGGAGGATCATTCGGCTTGCCCAATTTGTAGGGCGTGCCATCGCAGATGGCTTTCTGTTCTCTCACTTGCCAACCCAGAAACACAAATCATCGTGAACTGCAGCTCAAGGGGGGCCAGAAGTGCATTGGTTTCGAATTATCACGTTCACTGGCCTGGCATACTCAACAATATTGACAGCGAATCTCAGCGCTGGAGTAATCACGGTGGAAGGAGGTCTCGTGTCGTCAGCGACATTGGTTTACGGGACACAAGAGTACGAATTCAATTTTGTTCAAGGTTCATGGAATGACCTCACATCTCAACAACAAGTCGCTATTCAGTCCGGCCCTCAGTGGGATGATAGAGAATCGTTTGGGTCAGTAAGCACTGCATTAGCGATCTTTCTTGCCTAGGCGATGAACGAGGCGATAAGCAGTGATCCGAGCCTCACCATCTCCACTTCGCCGTCTTACTGGTTTGCTGAGTCAACGCCCGGCGATGGCGTATGGGGAGCCCGCACATATTATGAGTTAGCAAGCGGCTATAATCAATATACATGGCACAAGGCAAATTGGCGACAGGATGTTTCTCAAACAGCCACAGTTCGGTACGGCAAGCCAATCATCTGGGCAGTACCGAAATACCAGGAGACGGTTCCCGAGCCCAGCACCGCTATCGCGATTGGTTTCGTCAGCATCGTCGGCGTGGTTAAGAGCCGTCGACGTCGTCGTCAAGCAACAACTGGTTAGCAAAATTACGAAGGCCACCCGTGGCCCACTGTTTCCATCGTCTCAATTAATCCTCGAGCCGGTTCGAGATCTCAGCTGGCTCCCGAATCCCGGTGACCGGATTATCGAGGTGCGGAATTTCCCTTGTTCTTTGCAATAAACCGAGGTGCCCCTGATGTCCAACTCTCGCCTCTTCGCAGTTGTTGTCCTCGCCGTGACATGCTCTCAGGCCCCTGCGGGGATCATTGTCAACTTTGATGGTGGTACGACGCAAATCATACCTCAGATTGATTCGATCTTCACTAGCGGAGCCGATATGGACGGCATGGCCGTCACAGCATTCTTTCTATCCGGTGGCTCCGAAACTTCAATCTGGTCAACAACGGGCGCACAAAGCGGGGCTGCAGCCGGGACCGGGTGGAGCATCAGTTATGCAGGGCCCGATACGGGCAACCCGTCTGGAAATCCGTTTATCATCGAAAGCACTGGCGTACCCCTCTCGCGGTTGTGGATCGATGCTGGAACTGGAATGACCGTCTTCGATATCAACTCGTCCATTATCGGAACGCCCGGTTCATCCACCGGGCTGACCGCGGTTGAAAAAGGAAATCCGCTTGGCCTATCGGTGATCGCTACGTACCGCGACCAGGTGGCCCTGGACGGCAATTCTCCTGTTGGCGATCTTTACCGAAGCCTTCATCTCGAGTTTACATCAGCACCGCTCCTTAACGGCACCTATTCACTTGGGTTGGACACCGAAACCGCAACTGGGTCGGTCAACGCAATTCCCGAGCCATCGTCGTTTGCGATCCTGCTGACGGCAACCGCGGGGATTGCGGTTTTCGAGTTGCGACGGCGCGATCTGCGCAAATCATGTCGGAATTGCATCTCACAATGGGATCAACGGGATGGCTCGGCGCCGTCTGGCGTCAAGTCAACATCCTTTCCTCGCTCCGCGGAATCCACGAAGTTCGTCGCCCAGCTACACGAGTTCTCGAGTTTTTCATGAAATTTCGACTACTGTTCACTGTCATCATCGCCGCTGCATGCACCTCCGTGGGTTCAGCCGGCGTCATTGTATCTCCGTACCTCCAATCGTCGGACAGTCCGTTTTCGGCAACCTCGTTTGAGTATTTTTTTCTCGAAGATATGGAAGATGGAATTAATTCCACTGGCCTTAGCGCGACGGGAGGCGGACTCACAAATGGCAATCCAAACCGAGACAGCGTCGATGCCGACGATGGGTCTGTCGATGGCAACGGTAGCGGCGGAGTAAGTTACGCGTCGCAGATGCCAAATCCGACTCACAATTTTACGTTCAGCTCTACGATTCTGGGACGGCTACCAACACACGCAGGGGTGGTCTGGACCGACGGGGCGAAATTTGGGTTGGGTGAACCGGTGCCAGTGACATTCAGCTTTTTCGACGGTGCCAACGTATTGCTGGACTCAACAACACTGACCCTTGGTGACGGTCAGTTTACTGGGCAGACTGCGGAAGATCGGTTCGTTGGCTTGCAGAGCAGTCTGGGGATTTCTCGCATTCAGATATCGACCAACTCCAGTGAGACGTATGCATTTCTCGAAACGGACCACGTCCAATACGGTGTCGCAGCCGTGCCAGAACCGTCAACTTTCGCTTTTTTCACTGGTGCTGCCGTTCTGCTCTCCTTTCTGCGCAAGCGACGAACAAAGCCGTGAACCGAAGTCGCGAAGCCGGTCAATATTGGAATTGACAATCGAATGTCGCGACGCGGTTGTCGCTGACGCGCCCGTTCGTTCTGGTTAACTCCAGCGTTTGCACTCGGGTTTGGCTCGTTTCCCCAGAGCACGGTGGGGGCTGGTCATGATCGATCGTGGCGGTTCCTGCAGAAGGTCGGTTTCCAGGACAGACGCTGGTGCTGTAGACTGAATAACTCCCGGAGCAGCTGTGAAAAATCACTAGCGGATGTGTCCGCTGTGGGCATGGTTTTTTGGGGGCATCCTGTGTGCTGTCCAGACCGTCTCCCGTCACTCGGGATTGCAGTCGCCCCCGGGCCGGGCATTCCAGTGTTCCGTTTCCCTGTCGCAGGGATCGCCGCGAAGCGTTGCCGTCGTAAGGAAGATTCCATGTTGATGAATCGCACCGTCTTTGTCCTGCTGTTGTTCGCCTCTGTGGTTCACGGTGAAGACTGGCCGACATGGCAGCATGACAATCGTCGCACGGCTGCCTCCCGAGAACAGTTACCGGTTGAGAGGCTGGAACTGACATGGACGTGGGTCTCTGCTGCGCCGCCCCAGACCGCATGGGCGGGGCCTGCGAAATACGATGCCTACGCCGGACACCTGAATCTGCCCTCCATGCGCAATTATGACGCGGTGTTTCACATGATTGCGGTGCAGGACAGGCTGTGCTTTGGGTCATCCGTCGACGATACGGTGTACTGTCTGGATGCCGGCAGCGGAGAACAGGCATGGGCGTATACGACGGGCGGCCCGGTCCGCCTTGCCCCCACATGGGCCGACGGGAAATTGTATTTTGGTTCAGATGACGGCTTTGCTCGCTGTGTGTCAGCGGAGAACGGTGAGTTGGTCTGGCAGATGTCACCATCCGAGGGCGATTTGCCGGTGCTGAATAATGGTCGATTTGTTTCTTTTCAGCCATGCCGTACTGGTGTTGTGGTTGCTGATGGAACTGCGTGGTTTGCATGTGCCATGTTGCCGTGGAAAGACTCATGGATTTGCGCGGTGGATTCCGCGACCGGCAAGGTCTCCTCCGATGATCATTTCATCCGTCGCCTGCAACAGCGAACGATTGAAGGGCCGCCGGCGCTTTCCTCCGGAGCGCTGATTCTTCCTCAGGGCCGCGTGGCTCCCCGTGTGTTTGATCGCATTACCGGCGATGACCTGGGAGAGATGACAAAGAGTGGTGGCGGTTCTGTTGTTGTGATTTCCGTGGATGAGAGTGTCTTTCACGGTCCGGCCTCGGATCCTCGCAAAGGCGGATTTCGGCAGTCGAGTGGTCAGTCGAGAGAAATGGTCGCAGCGCTTGGTCGAGGGAATGCCCTGGTTGTGGAAGAGGCGACTTCTTACATGCTGACTGATACCGCCATCGTGGCAACTCGGATCGGCGTCGACGAGCCGCTGTGGACGGCTGACTGCGACTGCCCATTCTCCATGATCAAAGCCGGTGAGACTCTGTTTGCCGGCGGTGACCAGGTGGTTGCGGCCTACTCCGCAAAAACCGGGGAGGAGTTATGGCGGCGGCCCGTTCAGGGACGCGTCTTTGGATTGGTTGCTGCAAATGGCCGGCTCTTCGCCAGCAGCGATACCGGCGTGATTCATTGTTTTTCAGCGGCCGGAACGGTTCAGGCGAACCGGGTGACTCCAGCAGACAACGATGACGCGTCGCCGCAGCAAGTCGCGGAAGCAATTCCGTCTGTGGATGACACACGCCTGCTGGGGCACTGGGGGTTCCAGCCACAGGCGGAAGCGGACGGACAGCTGGCGGCCTTGACGGGTGTCCCGCTGGCACTGTCCAGTCGCGGCAGATTTTCCGTGCTGGGCAAACATGCCGCGCTGGAACTCAACGGCAGCGACGAGTCCGTGATGATCGCGCCGGATTTCAAATCGGTTCCTCATCCGCAAACCGAATTTTCTGTAGCGACCTGGGTGCGGGTCGATCAGTTTCAGGAGTGGGGCGGAATTATTGGTGCGATGCAGGACAACGGGAATTTTGAAAAGGGTTGGAATCTGGGGTATCGCAAAGACAAGTTCAGCATGGCAGTCTGCTCGGAAGGCGGGCCCGGTCGGCTGACTTACCTGTCTGCAGGATCGTCATTCGAACGAGGGACGTGGCATCATGTCGCTGCAACCTATGACGGCCAGCAGATGCGTCTGTATGTTGATGGCCAGTTGAGTGCGGAGAGTGGCGAGCAAACCGGTGCAATCGCCTACCCGGCGCGGGCGTGGTTTGAAATTGGAGCGTACCACGATGATGACGAACTGTTTCGTATGAAAGGCGGGATTCACGAGCTGCGGCTTTACGGTGCGGCACTGACATCAGAGCAGATTCGCCAGCAGTATGACGACTCACGGTCGCGGATACCGGCAGCGGTCGAACAGTATCAGTTGGCCAGCGGTCCCTGGCTGCGATTCACGGACCCGTCGCACGCGGAAGTGCGCTGGACCACGGCCACCCCGCAGCCGACGCGTCTGGAATACGGGCAGAATGACTTCCGGTTGA
>JAFMMM010000342.1 GCA_017859815.1 Planctomycetota bacterium
CCCTGCGACGCTTTCAGAATCAGCACGGGCTGCTCGTGGTAGTCCCCCAGCAGCCAGCCAAAACCAAGTTCCGGGCCAATGCTGTTCGCCGACGCACCGCAACCAACACTCAGCCATTTGTTGGCTGTGGCCGTCACTACGCCGCGATACCAGACGTCATCCCGTGATTTCCAGTTTCCCTGTTCGTCCATCAATTCCGGGAACTGACCGTCTTCGCGTACTACGGTGGACAGCGTTCCGGGGATATCGGTGCGAGCGATCCAGCCCAGTCCGTCAGCCTGGTGCGTCAAATAGACAATTCGGAATGATACGGGCTTGTCGGGAGACAGTCGGACCTGCTGAAACACCGAGTCCTGCCCCGGTTCGCGGCGATGAACCTCCTTGCCATCGACGTGCATGATGTTGTACGTGGAACCGCCGTACCCTGGTCGCAACTCGTAAATCCCTGCCTCCGCAACCTGCAGTGTTCCACGAACAACCGCTGTTCCGCCTTTAGGATACGGTGTGGGCTGCACGCCGCCGAAGGCTTCCAGCTTCAACGTTGTTTCGGCCTTCATCGCGTCGTAGTTGGCTGTCTCGGAATACTCGCCGGCATAAACGGAGACGACCGGGTTCTGAAATTGCCTATCCCAGCGACTGCCTCCACCACTGACCTGACCAATTCCCACCATGTTGGACTGGCCGGACAAAATATAAACTTTGACCGGCGCTTTCCCGTTGTCTGCCGCCTGAACACCGGGCACAGAGAAGACAAGAAACGTCAACGCAACGAAGATCGATTGCAGACTCTGGAAACTCACGACAGACAACTCCTGCAACAGGACGAAAACGAGCAGAACAGTTCTCACCCAACGCGGAACAACCTGGAAAGCGGAACAGCCGGGAGAAAAGACAGCAGCGAAGCCCATCGGGCATACGCTCTCCGCTTCCGGTGAGCGTATGCAGTCTACTCCGAACGGCGATTCAGAAAAACCGAAGCCCAAAGAATGCCGGTGCGATTTCATCCCGGTCACCCGGACCATCGCGCAGGGTTGCGTTCCGCCCCGCACTTGCCATGATCATCATCTGCGAACAGCCACCTTACGTGCTGAAAGAGCGCACCGGACCGATCATCCTTCTGGTTTTGAAATCACCGCGATATGAAACTCTATTTCACTTCGAATCTGCCAACATTGGCCTGCTGTGTCTGCACGCTTGCAAGTCTGACAAGTGCAATCGCCAATGAACCGCCCGTTGCAAATCCGGAAGAGATGTACCGGCCCGGCGTCATCCCCGATCGCATCATTCTGACGTGGACCGGTGATCCGGCCACCACTCAGGCGGTCACCTGGCGGACGTCGACTGATGTGCCACAGGGAAAAGCCGAAATCGCTGTTGCCGGTGCGGAACCGGATTTCATGAAGGATGCTGTGACCGTAGCAGCGACCTCGCAGGCTCTCCTCACCGATCTCAGCACAGCTCACTTTCATACGGTCCGCTTCAAAGACCTGAAGCCAGCCACGAAATATGCCTACCGAGTGGGTGATGGCAGGAACTGGAGTGAATGGTTTCACTTCACCACAGCCAGTCAGGACGCAGCACCGCTGACATTCGTCTACTTCGGAGATGCTCAGAATAATCTGCGTTCAATGTGGTCTCGTGTTATCCGGGAAGCCTACGGCGACGCACCGGATCTGGACTTCTTCCTGCATGCCGGCGACCTTGTGAACAGTGCGGAATCAGATCGCGAATGGGGAGAATGGTTTGGTGCCGGCGCATGGGTGAATGGGATGGTTCCCAGCATCGCGGTGCCCGGCAATCACGAACAGGCCAGCAGCGGTGACGGCAGACGCCTGTCTCATCACTGGCGACCCTCATTTGCCTTTCCGCAGAACGGTCCTGCGGGACTGGAAGAATCGTGCTACACGATCGTCATTCAGGGCGTCCGCATCATCGCTCTGAATTCCAATCAACAAATGCAGGATCAGACGAAGTGGCTGGAAGGTGTTCTGGAAAAAAACAGAGAGAAGTGGGTGATTGTCACGTTCCATCACCCCATTTACTCCACCGGGAACGGACGCGACAATGCCTCGATGCGAGGGCAGTGGAAGCCGCTGTTCGACCGCTTCCATGTTGATCTGGTGCTACAGGGCCACGACCACACCTACGGACGCACCGGACTGGAAACCCCACTGGTTGGCCCGGACGGAAACGAACTGGATGAACAGAATCAGCCGGGCGGTGTGAATGCACGTGACCAGAAGACCGGTACCGTCTATGTGGTCTCTGTCAGTGGTCCCAAGATGTACACCATGCAGCGATTTCCCTTCATGCCACGCCAGGCCGAATATACTCAGCTGTATCAGATCATCCGCGTTGACGGAGATGAACTGCAGTACGAATCACGCACGGCTGTCGGAGAAGTTTATGACGCATTCACGCTGAAGAAGCAGGAGGGCCGAATCAACCAACTGATCGATCAGACCCCGGGAACTCCGGAACGTCAGAAACCGGCCGCCATGATTGCCGCAGAGATCAAAGGCAAAGTCACCAGCTACATGAAGAAATACGACAAGAATGAAGACGGCAAAGTGACGCTGGAAGAACTGCCGAACTCTGAGCACGCGGCGTTTCGCATTGCGGATACGGACCAGAACGGCGAACTGCTGCCGGAAGAGCTCACGAAAAAGCTGGAGGCTCGGCTGTAGCGTCCGCTGCAGTGTTGCCGTATCACTCCGACTCGGCTTCCCACGGAGCGGGAACACGACTGATTTCAATGAGCCGGCAGGGGCCCGCGTCGGCGTTGTCGAAGATTTCTTACCTCAGCAACTCCGCAGCCTGCTGCTGCGACTTCAGCAGGCAGAAAGCGTTGATCACCACATCATCAGCCACGGCATTGCACGACAGTCATGAACATTCCGCGGCATTCTGCATTGCGAAGCTGACCACGTCCCAGCCCAGCAGTTCAGCTGTTTCCGGTCGACGGACATGTGTTTCGAGCCGGTGATCAGTGTCGTATCTCGACCATTTCCCGCTGACGCGATCGAATTGAAGTTCAGCAGCGCGATAATACAGCAGCGAAATTCCATCCAGTGAAATTCCGGCAGCGGCTGCGACCTCCTGAATGATCTGCGGGCTGTTAAAACACCGCCAGCGGTTGCATTGCGACGTTGTGCCGGGATCGCAGAAGTCCGCTGAAATGCAACTGGACACAGCGACAACCTGCTGCACGGCGGGATTCCGAAACCAGCCCGTACAGCTCACAATCTGTTTGGCCATGTAGCCCAATTCAATCATGTCAGCCCCGCATGATGGTCTTCACCCCGGCGTCCTGACGGTTGCACCGGTGTTGCGAGAGTCAGTCCGGCCGGGAATGAATCCGGCTGGCAGCGAACGATTCCGTGATGCAGCGGGGTTCCCCGGACGACGCCAGACGCCCTGTGACGGTCTTCAAACAATCACCCGCAGCCTGACCGCTGCCGTGGCTTCTGAACAGGCCCGAATTTCAGCGGGCACGAAATGTTTTGCTGTCAATGAGAGCCAGCAGCAGATCCCGCATTCCCCCGCGATGTTCCAGATTCCTGCGCACAATTTCGGCGACTTCCTGCCGCTCCGAAAAGTTCAGAACGCGTCCTGTGGCCCATGTCAGCAGCTTTTCGGACAGACAGCAGCCGAACCGGTCGATGTTCTGCACCAGCCATGATCGCAGCTCTACCACACTGCTCAGCGGGGTTCCGTCCGGCATCACGACGCTGGAATCAATCGGCTGATCACTTCCCGGCCAGCGATCACGCCAGCGTCCGACCGGATCGAAATTCTCCAGCAGCAGTCCGGGAGGATCAATGCGACGATGACAGGCCGCACAGGCGGTGTCGCTGGTATGTTTTTGCAGCAGGTCCCGAGGCGAGCTGGCTGCGGTGGTGTCAGGGGTAATCGGCGGGACAGCCTGAGGCGGAGGCGGTGGTGGATCACCAAGGATATTCTCCAGCACCCAGACTCCGCGAAGAACCGGTTGAGTATCCACTCCGTTGGCGGTCGTCAGCATCACGGCCGACTGCCCCAGCAAACCGCCCACGCGACCACCGCGCTGCAGCGTCACGCGTTGAATCCTGTTGGCATCTTTTTGCTTCGCGTCGTAGCCCTCCGACAGACCGTAGACTCGCTCGGCCAGACGTTTGGAAGTCCATGTGAAATCGGGATCGATGAAATCTGTTAACGGGCGATTTTCACGCAGGATCTCGGCGAAGAAATGTTCCACTTCCAGTTTGGCAGCGACGCCGTCCTTTTCGGTAAACTTGAACATCGGATCCGGCATGATGTCGGCCAGCTGGTCGGTACTGAGCCACTGTTCGGTAAACTGCACAATCATGGCGGAATCAGGTTGCAGCGGCAGCAGTCGTTCGGCCTGCTTTCGCAGTACTTCAGTATCGCTCAATGTCCCGGATTCCGCCTTCGCAAGTAAGCGACCATCAGGTGGGCCACCGGTCAGAAAGTAGGACAGCCGAGCGGCCAGGTCCCAGTCATCAGCAGCATGGTCCGGCAGACACCGATACAGAAATCGGGGAGAAATCAACGCACTACGAATCACCAGATGCAATGCTTCGTCCGCGGTTCGCCCAGTGGCTGCGTGCTGCTGATAAATCCCAACGTAGGCCTGCAGCGTCTCTGCAGACACAGGGCGGCCAAACGCCGCAGTCAACACCCTTCGCAGAATTGCCTCCAGCTGCTGGCCGTCCCCCAGCAGGCGTTTCCGAATCCGCTGCTGCTGCAGCTCCTGCGGGCCGTCAATCAGACGCAGCGGTCCTGCCACGGAAAGACCATGAATCTGCAACGCCGGCCCGTTTTCAAAGACGTCGAAAACAACCGTCTCTGCATGCAGCACCGTATTCCCCGCAATCTTTTTCAACAACGCCTGCTGTTGCTTTTCATCAATCACCGGCAGCTGCTCGTCGGCAAGTTGCTGTTTCACGCGTTCCCACCCCAGGCCGCCACGAAACCCCTGACCTTTGGCAGAAGACAGCATTGCATCCCAGGCATCCAGATATCGTGGCTGTTCCCTGTTGCGTTCCACAAAGAACTGCTTTAACTGCTCCCGATCGCCGCTGTCACTGTCCAGCGGTGCATTGGCATAGTGCACCACCACTGTCTGACCGGTATACAGTTCAGCGATGAATTCGAATTGCTGCGGAGTTTCGGACGTCACTTCCAGTTCCTGCAGCACTCGCAGGGTCCGGTGAGAAACCCCATCGGAACTGGAAACATCGCGAGCCAAAACTCGCACCTGCATCGCCTGATCCGGATCACGCGGACGAAACTGGCTGAGATCAATCCGGATGCGATATTCCCCGCTGGCACGAATTTCAATCCGCCCCGGCCACGTGCAGCTGCGCTGGATCGGATCGCATTTCATCCCCAAACGCAGTGCACCCTCGGTGAGCAGAGCTGAGGAGTAGCTGATCACCAGGTCCTTCGGTTCGGCCTTCATCACAACGGACTGCAGATCTTTGCGAGGCGGAGGCAGCAACGCGTCGGCGACCAGCGTGGCTGTTTCTGCGTATGCCTCCAGCAACGGCGGCGACAGCAACATTCCCTCTGCGAGGTTATTGAATCCGTGCAGTTTGCGATCTGCCGGAAATCCGGCGGGAAGCTGAAAATCCTGCAGACCGAAAACGGATTTGATTGTTGCCAGGTACTCCGCCCGACTCAAACGACGAGGAATTGTGCCGCCCGGTTCTGTCTTCTGCAGCAGCGTGTTGTGTATCCAGTCCCGGACTGCAGTGCGTTCGGCAGCTTCGGGCTGATCTGCCTCAGCCGGTGGCATGCGGCCCTCGTCGAGAGCCTTCAGTACACGCTCCCAGTGGTCCTGCACGGATCGGACTGTCCAGTCAATCCCCTCGGAAGACAACACAATGTCGGCTTCGGCCGTGTCCGCATCATGGCACTGCAGACAGTAC
>JAFMMM010000043.1 GCA_017859815.1 Planctomycetota bacterium
CTCTTAATGGCCATGAGTTGCCAGCCCAGCATGCTGATATCGCCGGACTGTCCGCGTCGATATCGCCAGCCACCACCAGTGGGGTCCTGGTGACCGATTGTGAAATTGACTGCTCGGGTCAGGGCAGACCGCAGATCTGAATCAGAGACTCGCCGCAAGTTTGCTGCTACGCGGCTAGCGGCTCGCACTTTGAACTCCTGCGGCAGCCTTGCGACTCCCAGCAACGGCTGGCTGACGGCAAGGGCCGACGTGATGGATAAGGCGGATTCTGACAGACTCCAGCCGGTTGTGAATCCCAGAGGATCAACAATGGGGCCGGGAATCATCGATCCCTGCATCGCCCACGCTTCGGCAAGGGCGTAGGTCGCCATGCCGTGGCAGTACATTCTTGCGTAGTGTCTGGCGTTCCCAAAAAGACTGCCATCCTGATCCTGCTGCCGGATCAGCCACTCCAGGGCGTGGTCCACTTCAAGTGCGTATTTGCCTTCTTCATGCGTGTAACCTGCTCCAAGAAAGCTCAGGACAACGAGGGCAGTGATGCCGGTGTCCGCGTCACGGCCCGCATAGTCACGGTCGACTCCGTTTTCATCCAGCTTGACCTGGCCGGAGTCAAACTGAGATGCATCCCAGCGACCATCTGCAGACTGCACTGAGGCGAGCCAGCGGAGACTTCGCTCCACGGCGTCTTCCGATTCCTGCGTGCCCCCAAACTGACGAGCTGCATCGGCACGGTTCTGCACACCGCGAAGGCGATACGCTGGTGGAGGCCCGCTTCTTCGGCGGATCTCCGGGAGTGTCAATGCTGTTTTCTCAGCTGAGCTGACAAGTGCATCGGCAAATTCCGGGCTGACGACTCCCAAACGCACATCTTCGTAGTCTGAACTTAATGGAAGTGGTGTGCGGGCAATCTGATCCGTCGTACGAGTCGGGCGCATTGACGGCGATGCATCCGGACGAGATCGGGAATTTCGAGGCAGTCGGGACTGAAATGTCATCGCCGCAACGGGGGGGCTGCGTGGCTGCGGATTCGGGGTCGCTACACCGTCAATCAATGTTTGATTGTCATTTGGAGCAGCCGGTCTTTCCACGACTTCGGTACTGTCCATCCGGGGCGGTAGTTTTACTGCGTCCTCAGAAGCGGAAAATTCTGCTGCGGGTGACCGATCGGCTGCTGTGACTTCAAAATCGTGGCGTGGGGCGGTGGCCGGCCGATCAAGGTTCGTCGAGGATTCCGAGGAATCGTCGCGGCCGGGGCGAGGCTTCAAACGCTCAATCCGCTCGGTCATGACATCCGCCTGACTGACTTCATATTGCGTTTGCAGTTCCGCTGCAGGGTCGGTTGTAGCAACCTGCCGTCGGCCCTCGATGCCAGCGTCCACCAGAGGAGCCATTTCCGTGATTTCCCGCGACTCGTACTGAGTAAGATCTTCGGCGTCGGCTTGCATGGATTCCGTGGGATCCGGTGTGCGTTCCGGAGTCATTGGCTGACTGAATATCGGTGTTGGTGCGTCGAGTCTTTCAAGGGGGATTTCCGGTCTGCTGGGGGCGTCCAGCTGGGCCGTGTTTCCGCTTTGGGGGACTGAGACATCCCGGTCACTTTCCACCAGAGCCTCGATTGTTATCTCGTCTTCCGGCGGCAGTTCCGGCGTCGCGTCACTGGCTGCGGCTGTGGGAGGCACAAAGACTTCAAGACCAAGAAAGCAGACGCTGTGAATCAACAGGGACCCGAGCAGGGCTTTGATGGCCGTGTTTCGGTCTCCCCAGCGAGTGATCAGCATGGTGAACAAATGGGCTGCGGAGGCAAGCATCGACATGACAAGGACGAGCGCAACGAGTTCGTCTCCTGACAACGGTTTGCCAGCCTGCAGTTGTTCAAGCAGTTGTCGCAGGGCATTCATGGTTGCTCACCGCCCTCCTGCTCGATGGGACGAAAAGCAAGAGAAATGCGGCTGATCCCGACACGATGACAGAGACTCATCACGTTGATGACCCCCTGGTATGCCCCGTCGCCGTCACCGCGAATCACGACCGCCTGCTGATCCCATGCGGTTTTCGACTCAGCAAGGATTGTCTGCAGTTGTTCAGACGAGTGAGTCTGGCCGTTAATGCTGATGCCACCATCCTGTCGAACAGTGACGACCATCGGGTCCGGTTCGCGACTCAGTGTTCGCAGCGGGGCAGCCTCCGGAAGAGTCACGTCAAACTGCTGATCTTCTGCGTCCTCAGTAAACCGAGCTCCGACCAGAAAGAAGATAATCAGCAGAAACACCACATCGATCATGGGTGTCAGGTTCAGAGCAGGATCCTCGATGTTGTCCGTCTTGAGAGGCATCGGTGGTTGCTCGGGAAAATGTGATTTCTCGAATTCGTCGCCTCCGCATCTGTTGCGGCCTGCGGCATTCGTGAGAAATCTGAAAAGAACGATCAGGAACGAGCAGCATTGCTGCGCCTACGGATTCCTTCTGAATTCAGTCGCCTGTACATCGAATGCTAAACAACAGACACCAACAGTGCCACACGATACATTGGCGGTTCCGTGAAGGGGATGCCCGTTGAGTGGTTGCCTGGCCTGTTTATTCCCCCCGGGCTTCCTGTCCTGTTTGTTCGACAGGTGACTTTGGGTCTGGCTGAGTCATCTGCTTGTGCATTCGTGAGGCGCCTGCACTCAGAAAAGTGACATCGACCCCTGAAATCAGCAGGGTGCATCCTTTTTCGCCATACTCCCGCACAACTTCGGGAGTGACTCCAAAGTACCCGGTCGAAATTCCTTTGTTTCGGCAGTTTTCCAGAACCTTGTCGATGGCTGAGACAACCTGCGGGTGGTCGATCTGCCCCATCAGGCCGAAACTTGCCGACAGGTCGTACGGGCCGAGCAGCACGCAGTCAATGCCGTTCACACTTGTGATCGAGTCAATGGCGTCGACTGCGCGGCGATGTTCAGCCTGCACGACAACGACGATTTCTTCATTGGCCGTGGCTGTGTATTCGGCAAATGCACGGCCGTATCGCTGGGCACGCCCAATACCGGCTCCGCGTTCACCGATGGGAGAGTACCTCGAGTATTTTACCGTTTCTGCCGCAGCCTCGGCAGTGTTGACCGCCGGCACAATGATTCCCTGCGCTCCCACGTCGAGGACACGTTTAATGGTCCCTTCATTCAGTTCAGGGATCCGTACGATGCAGGCGCAGCGATGGCCGACAGCCTGAACAATCTCCTGAACTGCACGCGTGTCCATTGCGCCGTGCTCGCAGTCCACGAACAGCCAGTCAAATCCGGAGTCCGCGAGGATTTCTGCTACTGCTGCCGACGGCAGTGTGAGCATCGTTCCAGGCAGTTTCTCACCGGATAAAAGTCGCTTACGGAATCCCGGTACCATGGTTTCATTCTTCTTTGAAGAGATTAGGGGCGGGTTGGAAACTGTGTTCTGCCGGGCTTGACCGCATCTTGCCAACGATGACCCTGGTCAGGAGAACCATTGCCCGGAGATTCCGGCAGCAATATTACCGCCTTGCACCGAATCGTACACCGGCAACGTGCAGAAACGACAACCCTGTGAAACCCTCGCCGAGTCACGGTGGACGCTGTTGAACCTGCCGGTCTGCTGCGCAGACAGCAACACCGCGATTCAACACTTCGTGCCAAGATCGCGCCAGATTGCATCATTGATCTGGCGGTTACGCCGCTGGTGCTGACCTTCACCGCAGAAGGCATTGGCTGCCCATGCAACGACGATACGATGTTCCGGGTCGCAAAAACCAAGCGAGCATTGTGCACCTCCGTGCCCGAAAGACGAGTCCGATGCCGGCGTTCCAAATCCGTAGGGTACGGTGTCAGCTCCGTATCGGGCCGAGTTACAGATAAGTCCAAGTCCGAAATCAACCTGATGCTGAAGCACGGAATCGAATGCCCCGGTACGATGCCGTTGTGTCATTAGCCGAATGCTCTCCACTGGGATCAGCTGTGCACCGTTGGGGAGTCGTCCCTGTCTCATCAGCAGTTCGTAGAAGCATCCCAACTCACGCACCGGCCCCCGCAGATTTCCACCGGCAGACGGCGTAGAACGCCACGGGCCGGCTGAGTAAACAGATTTCTGCAGCTGTCCTCCTTTTCGCTCGTAGAGATCCGGACACAGCCGCAATTCGTTTTGGCCGGCGGCCTGTTCGCCAACACCACATGATGTTTGCAGCAGTCCCGCCGGTTGCAGCAGACGCTCCCGCAGAACGACCGCAAATTCACGACGAGTTTCACGAGGACCGGAGTCGAGGCAGCGGATCACCTCCGCCAGCAGGAACCAGCTGCTTTGGGGATGGTAGGCCGCTGAACCCGGAGCAAGAGTGCCCGGAGTATCCAGCACCCGCTGTACGCTTTCATCCCACGAAACGTGTGGCCATCCTGTATCAGTTTCCGGGAACCCACCCTGATGTGTGAGCAATTGCTGCAGTGTCAATCGGCCCTTGTCACCAGCCGCCGGAAGCACATCACCCAGCGGCAGCTGAACGGAAAGCTGCTGTTCCGACAGTAACATCAGCAGCAGGGCAGCAGTCAGCGGTTTCCCGGCACTGCGCCAGAGCATTCGGGTTTCCGCCGTTACAGCGATTGTCTCACTCGATTCGCCAAAGCCGCTGTCAAGCAGCGTGTGACCGTCGCGGGAAATATAGACCTGCAATCCTGTGTGCAGACGGCGACGGATCCCGTCATCAATTGCCTGGCAAAGGTTGGGGAATTCCTGTCGGCTGTCCATCCTGCACCCACCCTCAACCGGCGCCCTGCTGTCGTGATTTGGGTCCTGCATATTCCTGCTTCACTCGCCTGTCGCTGCTGCAACATCGATTTTAATTTTTGCCCGAGCCATTGCACCGGGGTCATCTCTTTGCAGCAGACATTCTGCCATCGTCGCCGCGGTGCGAACGGCCTCGAATGTTTGCTCACTGCCATCAGCGAACTGGACCGTCAGCGGTGCGTCGAGGTTAGCGAGGTGATCATGAAGCAGCAGTGTCAACGCCATGTCCCGATTGGCAGTGATGCGTATTCTTCCCTGTTCAACAGAAGCGTCCACGCGGTCTCCGGCGCGGCAGTCTGCGGGATTGCGTTGCAGCCAGTAAAATCTTTGATGCACAACGTCATCCTGGACCCAGACAACTTTGTCCGGCCAGACATTTCTGCGGAACTCACTCATCCACGGGACAGCAACACGATCCTTCAGCTGCATCCAGTGTCCCATGCCGGGATGAATAGTGACCGAGTGTCGGTATCCTTCGGGATCGGATTCCTGAAGACCCGCAAGCCGTTGTTTCCAGTCTGCCGCCCGTTGATTTCGGGAGTAGGCATTGTCCTCGCCTCCCATGTGAATCGTGAAGCCGATATTTCGCAGACCTTCAGGGCGAGCTTCATTGGGATGGCCGGCCATCATTGACGCTGCAGCGAGTCGGTCAGCCATGCGAGGCGCCAGCTGGTAGACACCATCGCCACCCGCGGAATATCCCATAATGTAGACCTGATCCGGGTCCACTCCTTCGAGGACTGTCAGGTCTGTAATCAGACGCTCAAAGAAACGATCGATATGTCCCTGATGCCAGAGGTTCCACGTATTCGTCGGGGCCCGAGGGACCAGATAGATTCCCTCCCTGGGCTGATACAGACGCTTCTGATTTTCGAATTGCTGGTCATTAACCGCTGGTGGTGCCCCTCCGCCGCCATGCATGGAGATAAACAGTCGAGCACCAGTTTCCGCAGGCTCTCCGAAACGCTTGTACCAGAACGGCATTTCGAGATCACCCAGAGTGAGCCTGCGACTATCCAGTTCCTGCCGACGATCGCTGCGGAGAAATTCTGCTCTCGCAGACCAAAGCTGCCGTGCTGCCTCGTCTGCCTGAGCGGCTGTGAGTTGCTGGGCCGCAACAGGTTGCTTCGTAAATTCCTGTAGTGCGGCATCTGAGAGTGGATTCTCCCTCAGCCAGGCTTCGATATCGGCCACCGGATCAGCAGCATTGACAGCGGACAGGAAGAAAAATCCCAGTAGGATCCGCGCGATGGTATAATGCAAATGCATGGGAAGCTCCTGGAGAAAAACGCCCGTGGACTGATGCTGCGGCCCGGCTTTGTCAGCCGTGCGACCCGTTCTGGCACGTATCCTGAAGGAACTTCTGCAGCAGAAAAAGGTCTGCAGCCATTCCGCATCGAAATTCTGGAGTTTGCGGTTCACAACGTTCATACCCCGCGCTACCCACACAAGCCGAACTTCGGCACGAGGTTAGGGGACGATCACGTTGAACGCACGAAGCCTCGCTCAAGCAATTTGTGCGAAAATCCCGATCTCTTCGTCTGCATCCCGACTTCAGAGGAGTTCTGTCGGTCTGGTGCTGGACCAAGTTATCCCGGGGGCCTACGATTCGGACTGGGAAGAGCAGGGCAGGGTGGTCTTAAGGCCGTTTCCCCCTGTGTCGTTTGCAGGGATATCCGGCAGTTTTGCCAAATCGCCAAGCTGTAATCTGTTGCTTCACCCGCAGCTACAACTGCTGCACTGGTGCTGAAACCGGACACCCTGTCGTTCACCTGGATCAGCAGATCATGCCTCCGCACATCACGCTCCTGTCGGTGTTATTTTGCTATGAATAACCCTTGCTCTGATCAGCAACCGAACTCACAGCCAAAAGCGGACTCGACTGCACCGAACGAGTCCGGCAAAGGTCTGACTGCAGGCGACAGGCAGTTCAGCAGCCGTGAAGAACGTCTCCAGGCGATCAAAAAAGCTGTTGAGGCCGGAGAGTATGATTCAGAAGAGATCTTTGAAGCGGCCTGTTCACGCATGCTGCAACGGGTTATTTCCGATGAAGATGGTCTCGCCTGATCCAGTACGGCGTTGTCATTCGGGGTGATCTGCCTAAAATTTGGCCAGAGCCCTGCGACTTTCTCGTCTTTTCGAATTCAAAGCGAACTGGCCGCATCCGGCCACGTTTTGCTGCATTTCATGCTGCTTCTCCTCAAACTGTTGGCAGGCACAAGCAAACTTCTCCGCGCTTGCAGTGCCCCCGTCACTTGAACATCTTCGCACAACGCGGCGTTGATCTCGGCTGTTCAGCCACGTGTACCCGCGACAATCTCATCTGCATCAAAGTTACGTTATCGTGAGCGAACAAACGAGTCCTGAACTGGAGCCCACGGAAGTTACGGTTTCTCCTGTCGAGAAGTTCCGGGAGTTTCTGTCGACACGTGGAAAACGCCTGACACAGGAACGTGAAACCATCGTCCGCGAGATTTTTGCCGACCATGAACATTTTGATTCGGATCAGATCGTGTCACGCCTGACACAGCCCGGGCGCGATGGTGGACGCGTGAGTCGAGCAACAGTGTATCGGACACTCAAGGAACTTGAGAACGCGGGGCTGATTCGCCGCGTGGCACGTTCCAATGACCGCGAGGTCTACGAACATGATTACGGATATCCGCAGCACGACCACTTTATCTGCACTCGCTGCGAGCAGTTGGTGGAGTTTCAGAACGCCGAGATTTCGGACGTGCTGTCGCGTGTTGCCGCCGATCATGGATTTCGTATGAGCGGTCACCGGTTGGAGGTGCATGGGATTTGTTCCGACTGTGCCCGGCCTCCACAACGGCGTCATCGCAAACTCGACATGATTTGACAGGTTGGCCCGTGGTACGGTTGTCTGTACCCGATCGGGAAGCGGTCATGCGAGAAATTTGCAGTAGCTGCACTGGTTTGGAGTCCGCCCGTGACAGCGACTGCACCTGCAACCGGAGATCGGTTATTCCGGGAAGGTATCCACGCGTTCTTCCGTGTGCGCAGCGGCTCTAACGATTTCGTCCAGCGTTACTGCGTATGTGCCGGACAGGTCGTTGCGGTTCCAGCGGTCTTCCGGCTTGAGATAAAGGTGTGGGGCTGTTGTCACGCGATCCTGCTCTGTCTGAGTGGGCTGCCAGACAAGGCAGGTCTGTGTTCGCCAGGCCTGCCAGTCATCACCCTGAATGGGCAACAGCCGGTTTGCGGGTCCGGGCACATTTCGCAGGATATCCAGCAGGCTCATCGGCTGCTGCAGATAATGCTGGCTCGATGTTTGTTCGCTGCGATTCATCGGTCGTTCGCTGTTAAGAAGTTCGGCAACGGTGCAGGGCAGGTCCCCGCTTCCGCAAACACCCTGAACGATGTCCGTCTGTAAAGAATCGGCACAGTAGAGCAGGGGAAGGTGCATCTGAGCATCGTCTGCAGCAGGTTGCCCTGACTGCTCAACAGATCTTCTGCCCTGCAGGCCTGTGATCAGAATCCGGGGCGTGTGAAGCCTCGAGACATTGCTTCCGAGTCCATCGATTGTTGCCACCACATCTGCCAGCCCGCCGGATTCGCGCAGAGCCTGCGACGACATCAGGCACACGTGGAAGTCGCAGTTCGCATCCGCCTGCGTGACAGCTGCAGACAGATCGGTCGATTTGACAGCGGTCCAAAGTACCCTTGCCTGGTGTTCGGGTCTCAGTCGTTGCATCACCTGAGCCTGATCCGGACCATCTCCCGAAATAATTTGGCACCGCACAGAAGCGGGCAGTGCAGCAAGAATTGCCTTCATCAACTCGGACGCCATCTCGGCCGTGGCCATGCTCTGCCGCGAATCCTGCAAATAGTACTGTTCAAAACAGACCGCGCGGGCCTGGACCGGGTCCGGGATCAGCTGCGGGCGATCATCGACTGTATGCAGGTCTGCGAATTCCAGATGATCGAGCAACAGCAGCCATGTGTGTGCAGGTGGGTCCTGGGATTTCAACGCAGTATTCTCCGCCATGAAATGAGTTGGCCGCCTTCACAGACCCCACGAATGTTCGAGTGTCGTAATCCGTTTCAGCAGCCGGGTCCCCTGAGTGTAGCGGTCCGCGACAGGAATCTCACCGGTCCCGGCAGAGAGTTTCCAACAGATAATCTCGGTGGACTCCTCTGAACCATTACAGAAGCGAGACACTGCTCGGGTTGTCGATCCAAAGATCTGCGGCGGATTCGACAACTGGTGCTTGACGGACTTGTCCCGGAGTACGAACCTTCGGTCATTGACGCTGGGCTGTGACTTTCGTGTGCAGTTGCATCCTGAGTTCCGGCGACAGACCAATTCGCCTGTCCTTCAAAAAAAGGTTTTCAGATGCCTTCCGTCTTTGTTGTACGACGATTCCTGTCCAGTGTGGCTGTCGTCGCAGTGTGCTGTACGCTGACCGCAACAACACTTGTGGCGGAGGACTGGCTGCAGTGGCGTGGTCCGGGTGGTCTGAATATTGCTGCAGCCGGACAGGCGATCCCTGACAGATTTGGTCCGAATGACCATGTGATCTGGCAAACAGAGGTCCCCGGGCGCGGGCATTCCTCACCGGTCATCATTGGTGATCTGGTTGTTCTTTGTACGGCGGATGAGGGGCAGCAGATACAGTCGGTTGTGGCGTTCGGTCGATCCAGCGGCAAATTGTTGTGGACCACCAGCATTGCTCGCGGCGGGTTTCCGAAACTGCACCCCAAGAACACTCACGCCTCGTCGTCGGTCGCTTCTGACGGTCAGCATATTTTCGCGGCATTCTGTCATCACAAGCAGATCGAAGTGGTGGCACTGGATCTGGACGGGCAGATTGTCTGGAGAAAAACTGCCGGGAGATTTGATCCTAAGATCTATGAGTACGGATACGCCTCATCGCCGACGATTTTTGGAGAGACACTGATTGTTTCCGGTGAATGTGACACCGTGTCATGGATCACTGCACTGGCTTTGTCCGATGGTCAGGCCGTCTGGAGTCAGGAACGCCCCAAAATGCTAAACTGGGGGTCACCGATCGTTGCTTCTCTGAAAGGACGTCCGCAGTTGTTAATGAGCGGAAGTCGGCAGATTGCCTCTTACGACCCTGCAAACGGACAGCAGCTCTGGTCGACTCCCTGTCTGACCATGGCAACATGTGGAACCTGCATCTGGACGGATGATCTGGTTATTGCCAGCGGTGGTTATCCGGACCCGGAAACTGCTGCAGTGAAGGCCGATGGATCCGGACTTGTCTGGAAGAACAGTGTGAAGTGCTATGAACAGTCAATGCTGACACATGCTGGCTACATCTACGCCTTCAGTGATCAGGGGATCTTCTATTGCTGGAATGCCTCAACCGGGGAGGAGATGTGGAAGCGGCGGCTGCGAGGTCCGGTAAGCGCTTCACCGCTGCTGGTAGGCGATCGAATTTTTGCTCCCAGCGAAGATGGAAGCATCTGGGTCATCGAGGCGACCCCGGATGAGTTTCGGCAGATTGCCCGCAATCGGCTGGGCACCTCAGCTTTTGCATCAATCGTGGCTGCGGACAACCGGTTGTACATCCGCACCGCAAGTGGCGAAGGCTTGCAGCGTCGTGAGACATTGTGGTGCATCGGCCAAAAGTAATTTGTGGTTGGGATGAGCAGGGCGGGGCAGTCGTTGTGCTCTGTGGATCGAGGTCTTTGCTGCGGCTGATTCGAGGTCCTGCTGAGATCGTCAACACTGTCAGATCGTGGTTGCAGAATGGTCGTACAGACTTGTGATGTGCTGATCGTCGGGGCCGGTGTCAATGGCCTAACAACGGCATTGCAGCTTGCGATTCGTGGCGCGACGGTGATCATTGTTGACCAGACCAGTCCTGCACAGCAGGCATCGTGGGCGGGAGCGGGAATGCTGCCGCCGGGCTTCAGAACAACGTCTGAATCAGCCGAATTGCGACTGCGCTCGCTTAGCTGTCAGTTGTGGCCGGCTGTTAACCGGCAGTTGCAGGAGCTGCAGTGTCTGGATAATGAATTCGTCCAGTGTGGTGCGATGCTGCTTTTTCAGCGGTACGACGAGGCGCAGCGTGAGGCTCACAAATGGCAGCAGGATGGTGCGGTTGCGGAACTGCATGATGTTCGGTCCCTGCAATCCCGGTGTCCACAGATTGGGCCCGCCTGGCAATTTGCTGTCGAGCTTCCGGAGCAGGCTCAGGTACGCAACCCGCGGCATTTGAAGTCATTGCTGGAAGCCTGTCGCCGGTTGGGCGTTCAGATCCTTTCCGACTGTGCATGTCCGCCGTTGACGAAGCAGATCAGCAGTGGTCGGATTGAAATTGGCGAACAGCGATTCGAGTTTCAAAAAATGCTGCTCTGCTGTGGGGCATGGATTTCAGAATTGCTCTCCAGGTACTCTCCGGGCTTTGCTGTGCAACCTGTCCGTGGTCAGATAGCCCAGTTGCGTGGTGCTCCTGATCTGCTGCCGTGCATTCTTGAAGTGGGCCGTCGGTATCTTGTGCCGCGACAGGATGGTTTGATTCTTGTCGGCTCAACAGAAGAGCATGTTGGTTTTCAGTGCGAAACGACGGAGCAGGGGGTTCAGGAACTCCTCCGATTCGCTGCAGACGTTGTGCCTGAACTAGCCGGTTTACCCCTTGTTCA
The DNA here is from genome assembly GCA_017859815.1 of Planctomycetota bacterium. Taxonomy (GTDB): domain Bacteria; phylum Planctomycetota; class Planctomycetia; order Planctomycetales; family Planctomycetaceae; genus SXXK01. The sequence continues at coordinate 11,418 of JAFMMM010000043.1, forward strand.
TCAATGGGCCGGTCTGCGTCCGGGCAGTCCGGATGAGTTGCCGGCGATTGGTTTTCTGCCGGGTTTTGAAAATGTCGTGATTGCCTGCGGTCATTTTCGGTCCGGTCTGCAGATGTCTCCCGGGACTGCAGCAATTGCATCCGCCCTGCTTTGTGGCGAGACTCCGCCGATCGAGATCACTGGTTTTGAACCGGAACGATTTCTTGCGAATGCTGAAGGTACCTCATCCGGATCAGTTCCTGTCGAGTAAAGAAAGTCCTCGCTCATGCGCGCGGTGATCCAGCGAGTTTCCGAAGCGTCCGTCACTGTTGATGGGCAAATCACAGGGCAGATTGGGATGGGCTTCATGATACTGCTGGGCATCGCGGAGGATGACACTCAGCAGGATGTGATCTGGATTGCCGGAAAAATCGCCGGGCTCCGTATTTTCGAGGACACGGAAGGCAAAATGAATCTCGCGCTGGCAGATGTTTCCGGGGCAGTGCTGCTGGTCAGCCAGTTCACGCTTTATGGTGACTGCCGTAAGGGACGCCGCCCCAGTTTTGTGCAGGCGGCCAGGCCGGACAAAGCGATCGAGCTCTACGAGTGTGTGGCCGCAGAACTCAGAGGAATGGGCCTGCCAGTGGAAACCGGTACGTTTCAGGCTCATATGCACGTGAAATTGCTCAACGACGGGCCGGTAACGCTGCTGCTCGACAGTCGTCGTATTTTCTGAAGCAGAACGCGGCGGCAAATCTTTGATCCTCATTTCCTGCCGTTGTTACTGCCGCGGGGCAGCCGGAAACACGCTGCAGAAGTCGGGTTTCGCCTTGCGGCGTAGCCAGCCTATAATTCCAGCGAAGACGATTCCGAAGTCACCGGACTGATTCTAATGGATCTCTCACAGGGAATTGATGTTGCAGTCCTGATTGTGCTGCTGTGGACCACTGTTTCGGGAGCTTCCCGAGGGCTGGTTTCGCAGTTGTCGTGGGCCGTTGCGCTGTTGTTGTGCTTCAAATTTTCCGGGTCACTCTCGCCCCACGTGGAACCCCTGATTACGGTACAGAACGAGCAGTTGCGGCATTGGATTTCCATGCTGATCGTTTATCTGGCTCTCTGTGCTGCGTCGTTTGTTGGAGCAGGAATCGTTGGCAGCTGGCTGGTTCGCACGAAGTTATCCGGGCTGGACCGGAATCTTGGTGCCGGGCTGGGACTGCTGAAGGGAATCGTGATCTGCATGACGATCATGTATTTCCTGATCACAGTACCCCGATTCCGGATCTCGACCACCCGAACCTATTCCGCCTACGGAGCTGCCTGGATTCTCAGTCATTCGCAGCTGATTCTGCAGCTTGTTCCTGAACACTCCATTCAGTCAGTGGATGAGGTGCTGCAGCAGTTCAATCAACGCCTGCAGCCGGGTTTCAATGAACTGCGTGATGCCACTTCTGTCAGCGGTGAAGAACTGGAGCAGGGAAACACTGTTGCCTGGGATGATCTGTTTAGTGTCTCCTCCACCTCCAATCCGAATTCCAAGCCACCGGAAAACTCGCCCGCCGACGTTCAGGACAAGTCGTCTCTGAAGAGAATTCTGGATGAACTTCCTGCAGGGTTGCAGGGACGCCTCACCTCCGCTGCCCGTCGTCTGCTGCTGGAATCCAGTGCTGAAGAGCAGCAGCGACTCTTGTCCAGCCTCGATGAGGCAGCACCACAACTGGCCGAAGAGTTGCTGCGGGATTTTTTCCGCGAGCAACTGGAGTGGGCAGCGGGAGACAGGGACTTGCTGCAGCAGATTGCGGGGATTTATCCCGATCCGGCAGAGGTGGAAAAAAGAGCTCAGGAATTTCTCGAAGGTGTTCCTCCGACTGTACGCAAGGCTGTTGTGAAGGACTGGCACAGTGACGCCCTCGGCCTGCAGCCTGATCCGGATGCGGCGACCGACATCAACAGTCGTCTGGACGTCCGCATTCTGCATCAGCTGAAGATTGCAGGGATCGCGACAAGTGAACTTCAGCAGGACTTACGCAGTCGCCTCGAATCGCAGGTGGGATCGCAATGACGCTCCAGCTCGGACACTCAGCGAATTCGAAGCCACGGCAATCCGTTTGCCTGATGCGAAGTTTCCTTCGAAGGCATGAATCGTGAAAACACTGGGTATTTCTCGAGTCAACTCAACATAACGGACATTATCGGACGTTGGTGCTGCCGGGAAAATGACAGGCGATTGACGTTCCTTCCAGTGTGAGCGGCAAGGGTGACTGCGTTCTGCAGCGACCGCGAGTGATGCGGTTGCGGTGGTCTTCACACTGCATTCTTCTCGCGTCCGCAAACACGACCGAGGCGGCGAAAATTCTGTCCGGTGACAGCGGCCCGATCCTCGAGTAATTTGCTAGTTTGTCAGCTGCAGATTGATCAGCTGATTGCTGCGATCAACCGTAAGTGGAATCTTCACGCCTTGGCGAAAAGCTCCCATCTCGCGGCCAACTTCGCGAACGTCGGTGATTACGGTGTCCCCGATCAGCACGATCAGATCTCCACGTTGCAAACCAGCCTCGGCAGCCGCAGAACCGGCGATAACCCGATCAACGTAGGCCGGGGTTCGCTGCAGCAGACTGGGCATCATTGTCAGGCCAAACTGAGCGGTGAGCTGGCGGTCTGACAGCGTGGCTGCGGCGGTCTCGTCAGCGTTCTTCAGTCGCGTGGATTTCCCCTGCATCAATTCTTCGACAACCGGCTGCAGGGTTTTCAGCGGAACCGCGTAATTCACCCACGTACGACTTTCCTCGTGCCGGACCTCTCTGCCGATCAACCCCAGCGGTTTGCCCGTTTGACTGGTCAGCAGTCCTCCGGCGGCACCGGAGTTATTGGTGATTGCATCGAGGATCCAGACTGGGGTTCGGAGCGGAAACTTCCAGCGGCCCTGAACGGCGTTAAGAGGAGTTGTGGCTGCAATGACTCCATGAACGACACTGACCGGTTCGGAGCCTGCCGCAACACGAAACATGTTGCTGAATGCCAGAACAGGTGTGCCCGGAACGGCGTCAGCAGCTGTGGCAAGGTCCAGAAACGGCAACTGTTGATTCTCTGCAAGATTCAGTTTCACAATTGCTGCATCCGCCTGCATGCTGGTTGCCTGAGTCGTCGCTGTAAATCGGGAGCCATCGGCAGTGACCGCGGTGAGTCCACCGGTCGTGATCAGGTGGCTGGCGACCGTCAATACGTGGCCATCAGCAGAGACAACGATTCCAGTGCCGTAAGAATCCAGTGTCCCGCCCCCGGCTCCAAACAGCTTCACAATCACGCGTTGGGCATTTTCCTGCATCTGTTCGTCAGCGGCAGCACTGGTCGGTGAAAACCACAGACAGGAGATGAGTGTTACAAGCAGCATGGCGTTCTTCATTCCGCCTCTCCCGTTCGAGTCAGTGGGTCGGCGAGCAGCCAGGTGATGGTTTCTGAATTCGCGTCAACAACGCCGATCTGTCGGGGAAAGCTGACGGCGTTGACTGTCTGCCAGTCGCGAAAGACCAGTCGGGCTTCATCCGTGGAAACCGCGTACTCCACATCCACGGCTGCCGGCCACGGCTGATCTTCAGCAAAGTACCAGCGACTCTTTGTGAGGCTGTTTCTGCTGATCAGAACACGGCACTTCTGCTGAAGCGGAAGGTGTGTCGTTTCTCCGAAAGCGATCACTTCGTCAAAGCCCTGCTCCCGCTGCAGCACAAAGCTGCTCAGTTCGCCGAGGGCAGTCAGCAGCCCCGGAAACCCAACCGGCTCTTCCGACGGGTCGGGATCTTTTCGAGCCTGCAGCCATGCCTGTTCTCCCTGCCGCATTCCAATTGTTTCCGCAGTAATGGCGATGACCGCATCAGCCTGCTGCTCTGAGTCGCCTGTGGTGTTGAGTTGGAGTCGCCACGATTTTGCATCAGCGGGCACTGGCTGCGTTTGCAGAGGTCGCAGTATCTCGTCGGTGCGGAGTCGATTGAAATGGAAGTTGCAGTAACCACGGCGTTCTTCGAACAGCCCGGTTATTGACTCCGGTAGAGTTTCAGCTTCGTCCGCGGTCCCTTCTTCGCCATCCGGTTTTCGCGGTTGGCGGCGTTCCATCGGAAGTTCCGGGGCGGCTTCAAAGTCATGTATTGGGGTGAGCCGGATGGTGCCACGATGCTGCCCGTCATCGTCAATCCACTGTATCGGCAGTCTGCTTCCCTCGGGGAAAACTCCAATCAGGTTCTGCAACTGATTTGCGGAACTCAGCGGCCGGTCCGCAAACGTCGTCAAAATCGCTCCCGGACGGAGTCCTCGACGGTACGCCTCCGAAAGTTCGGAGACCTGACTGATGACCACTTCCCCGTTGTCTGATGTTTCCGCGGTAAAGCCGGTGCGTCCATGGTCGATAATCAGTCCGCTCTTCAGGTGCTCAACGAACAACAGAACCTGGTTCACAGAGATGGCATAAGCGGCACCGGAATTCACTCGCCCGCGTTTCTCGAACGATGCCCTGCCATTGATTCCGATCCAGTTGCCGAGCCGATCAAACAGTGGCCCTCCCGAGTTACCGGGATTAATCGACGCATCGATCTGGATGCAGTCGGTGTATTCCAGAAATGTTCCTGCCGGATATTGATAACGGTGCGTGCCGCTGACAATTCCACAGGTGACGGTGGGTGTGAAATCACTGGCAAGCAGAAACGGGTTTCCAAGTGCCAGCACTTCATCGCCAGTACGAACCAGATCGCTGTTCCCGGGTGTTGCTGCCGGGAAATCGGTGCGTCCGAGCAGTTGAATCAGGGAGACGTCCCCGGTGGGGTCAATCCCGACAATGACAGCGTCGTAGACCTGTCCATCGTTCAGGCCACACTTCAGGAACGAACCCGCGCCGGAGGTCACATGATAGTTGCTGACGGCAAACCCATCGCTTGAAATCAACACACCGGATCCGCCCCCTGCCCCCTTCGGGTCCATGACACAAACAACGCTGGGGCTGATTCGTTGCAGGACACTGATGCGTTCCTGCTGCCGCTGCTGAAGGCTTTCCTGAGCGGCAATGTGTCGTCCGGTCAGCAGAATCAGCAGAACAATGACTGCTCGCATGACAGTTGGTTCCCAGGGGTTGAACCCAATCAACTTTGTTTCGGTTCCGAGTTACTTCCAGTAGGCCAGTGTCGACAAGGAATATTTGACGCCGTGAATTTCGTGATCCATCGTCGCAAAAAAGGCAGTCCGGCGGTCTTTCGAGGCAGGTACTGAAACCTTCCACACGTTTTTCTTGTCGCACGTCATTTCGTATGGCTGCCATTCTGATTCACGGAAGTCAGCGGTTTCGGACACAGCGTTCCACAACATGGCCGCACTGCCCTGCTGGTCCGAAGTGACCGTCATCGTGATTACACCATCAGCAATCTTCCAGTCCCATGTCATTCGTGGAAAGGGCGTTCCCGTCGCCAGATGACGAAAGAATGCTCCCACCGTACGCACGGCACCCTCTCGTCCACCATCCAAACTATGACCAGCATTGGGAGCACGGTGAATCAGTTTGCCACCCTGCAGATCATCCCAGTAAAGATTCATCGCGTCCACTGTCCAGTAGCGATCGTTGGCACCCACTACAAGCAGTTTGGGGAGCGTCAGGGCCGAACGATAACGGAAGGGGTCCATCATCTTCCACAAATGTGCTTCGCGTCCCTCGCGGGGAATACCGTCTTCCCGGACCAGGCCCTTGCTGGTGTAATCGATGATCTGCTCACTGTAAAAGCCCCAGGTCTCTTTCTGGTGTTTCATCTGCTTTGAAAAGTTGAGCACATCAATGACCATCGGAGCGATTCCAATGATTCGCGAATCTGCTGCCGCAGACAGCCATGATGTCCAGCCTCGTTTGGATGCTCCACTGACGACGAAACTGCGGACCTCGGTCCCGAGTTCCGTCCTTGAGAATTCCTGAAGAGCATCCATAGCCCTTACCGCACTCTTCACCATCGGGAACAGCAGTGGCCATGACGCGTCTCCCGTCTTCAGATAACGAAGCCAGGTTTCCGTGATCAGATCGTCTTCATATCGATCACCAAGCAGCGGCTGATTCGGGACCTGAGACAGGACAGCAACGCGTGCGCCGCAGGCTTCAGCAAGCATTTGGCCAAGTGCGAAGTCCTGATCCCGTGGGCCGCTCCCGTTCCTGCCACCAGTGACAAACAACAGCATGGAGTCTGTGTGAGCAACCTGTTGGGGTTCACAAATCAACAGGTTGTGCTTCCAGGTGATGCCCTGCCATTTCTGAGACGTGAGTTCCAGATGATAGCCACGCTGGCCACTGATTTTTGGGGTTTCGAGCAACTTCCACGCAAAGGTCGAGTCAGTCTGAGAGACATAGGCCCCGAGTTCTGGAGGCACTTCGTCAGCACCGGCCTGCCGTCCGGAAATCCCCGCTGCATGCGAAAGCAGTAAAGTCAATACTGCACAGGTGAATGGTCTTAGCACGCTTGTTGTTCCTCTTGCAGCACGTGTTGACATCACAGGGATTACACTTGGGCAGCGAGAATGCCAGCAGTGGCCGGTTCTGAAACAGGTCAAAAGTGGATTCGGGGGCGACACACGAAATTCAATCGCTGCTACTCTGCGGCTGAACTTGTTCCGCCGGCGCGACAACCTGAAGTGTAGCGGCAGTCGATCTCCGGCTGAAAGCCTCCGTCGTCGGTTAATCCAAATCGGTTTTCAGTTCGAAAGAGGTGCTCCGAGGAGCACCTCTGTGATCGCAGCGATGTTCCTGAAATCAGCAGCGGCAAAAAAAATGGGAGCAGTCCCTGCTCCCATGAGAATCAACTGCCCGGTCTGATCAAGCTGCTATTCATCACTCTGACCACCCAGCAACCCCGAGCGAATCAGGAAGTACAGCAGCGTCAGCAGGCTGCTGACAAAAGCCGCCAGATACGTCAGTGCGGCGGCATTCAGAACCTTGCTGACGCCGACGCGTTCCGTTTCGTCACAAATGCCCGACGCCACGCAGAGACGTTTCGCACGGGCGCTCGCGTCGATCTCGACCGGAAGAGTGATCAGTTGAAACAATACCACCAGGCTAAAGGCGGCAATCCCCAGGATTAACAGCTGCTGCGACTGCAGAAAAAAGCCCAGAATCAACAGGATATTGGACGCGCCGGATCCCAAATTGACCGCCGGTACGAGAGCAGAACGCATTGTCAGAAAGCCATACGCTTCGGCGTGCTGCAGAGCGTGTCCCGCCTCATGACAGGCGACACCGATTGCTGAGATCGACTGGCTTCCGTAGACATCATCGGAAAGCGCGAGTGTTCGTGTTGCCGGATTGTAATGGTCCCCCAGAAACCCCTGGGTACGCACAATACTGACGTCATAGATTCCGGCCTGATGCAGCAGACGCTCAGCCGCCTGCGCACCGGTAAAACCCTGACGCGTGGGAATACGCGAATACTTGTGAAAGGCAGACTTCACCATCATGCTGGCAACGCCCGACAGCAACAGGCCGGGAAGCAGCACCATCACCATGTAGAGCGGATCAAAGTAGATTCCAAACACGGGTTAACTCCTGATAGTGTTCGCGCTGGCCCCCGGAAAACTCGTAGAGTCCACAGGCAGGCTGGTGTTTGTTGGCAGACGGAAGCTTCACATCGTCGTCGGTAACGAATCACCGAATGCAGGCGCGGGATGCTGCCAGTTTGACGGTGCGGTAACTCCCTGATGGATAGTAGCCGCAACTCTTGTTCCCATGACAAAAAAACGGGGATAATGACCAGATTCGCAAACGATCTGCCTGACAAGGATGACGGAATTCAGAGTATTTGATTCTGCTGCGGACTGCGGCAGTTGACGTCTTTCCATTTCCGCCGTTTGCTGGTTTCCGATAGAATTTGGAGCAGGCACACAGTCTGTTGTCGTGCCGCATTGCAGAAACAATTCCTTTCGGGGGCAGCCCGTGGCTCGTGTTCGTTCAAACAACCCGATCGTTTCCGACACACTGAATCTGTCGCGTCGACATCTGCTGCAACTGTCAGGTCTCTCGCTGCCGCTCCTTCGTCAACAGGGGCAGGCCGCCGATTTTGCGCCCGCCATTCCGCAGGCCCGGTCAATGATCATGGTGTTCTGCACCGGTGCGATCAGCCACATCGACACGCTCGACATGAAACCAGATGCGGCACGGGAAGTCCGCGGGGAGTTTAATCCGGTCAGTACTTCTGTTGCCGGGATCCAGGTCAGTGAACATCTGCCGAAACTTGCAACACTTGCCCACCACTATTCGCTGCTTCGCACCCTGTCGCACAAAGACAACAATCATCTGATGTCCACGCATCACGTGCTGACCGGCCATCTGCAGCCCGGCGGTTTTTTTGACAAGGTGGCATCCCGCGACGACTGGCCATGCTATTCCGCAGGTTGCGAGTTTCTGCAGCCGCGTGCTGACGGGATCCCCAGCGGGGTCAATCTCCCCACATTTCTGATGTCTTCCCCTCTGACATGGCCCGGGCAACACGCCGGTTTCCTCGGACCAAAGTTTGACCCATGGCAGATTGTTGGAAAGCCGGAGCATCCCGAATTCAGGGTCGACTCACTGACTCTTTCTGGTGGGCTGGATCACGGTCGCCTGAACAGTCGCCGTTCACTGCTGAATACTCTCGATCAAAGCTCTTCGCTCCGCGATGACCTGACTGCGGCTCGCATGAGGGGTGATCAGGAACTGGCGTTTTCGATGCTGAACTCCGGGAAGCTCTCGAGGGCTTTTCGAGTCCATGAAGAACCAGCCAGCACTCGTGATCAATACGGCATGCATCAGTTTGGTCAGTCGTTGCTGCTGGCACGGCGATTGGTTGAGGCTGGTGTTCCGATCGTTCAGGCGAATATGGGGCCGGTGCAGAACTGGGACAATCACGGGGCAATCTTCAATACGCTGAAGGATCGATTGTTGCCGCCACTGGATCAGGGTGTTTCGGCCCTGTTGACGGACCTTGACCAGCGTGGACTGCTGGAGGAAACACTGGTGGTGCTGATCGGTGAGTTCGGGAGGACTCCCAAAATCAATGACAAGGGCGGGCGCGATCACTGGGGACCCTGTTTTTCTGCCCTCTTTGCCGGGGCCGGTGTACTGCCGGGACGGGTGATCGGTGAGACTGATGAGATTGCTGCTTATCCAGTCACGAAAGCATGGTCTCCGGATGATCTCGGGGCAACCATCTACACAGCTCTGGGAATTGACCCACATTCCGTGGTTCGTGACCGACTCAATCGGCCGGTACACCTGAATCAGGGGCAGGTGATGAATGTGCTCTACGAGGATGTGGACACCGCTGCGGGGTGATCGCTGCCAGTCCATTCTCGCAGATCAAGCCATTGGCTCCGCCCGGTATTGGCGCTGTCTCCCCACTCTGTGGTTTGACCCACAAACAGTCACCGCCCCTGCTGCGGGCGGCGACTGTTCGTCGATCAGACTGACACCGCAAATTTTACCGCTCACCTCTGTCGCAGCAGCTGCTGAAAATCACTCTGCAGCATCGTCCCCCGGGTCCGCCTCGTCCGGCTTGTCAGCTGGTTCTTTCGGAGGTGCAGGTTTCTTTTGCTCAATGTTGAACGGTGCAGATACTCGAACGCCCGAAGCCTGTCGAAATTCGCGAACCCAGATATTCCGGAACCGAACCGGATCTCCGTGAAACTGCAGCGAGATGGGGCCTTTTTCCGCATGTGGCTTGTAGTGCGGGGCTTCCACGTAACTGGTTGGCCCCTGCAATTCAAAGTGATTCAGTAACAGCACGCCGTTTTGAATCAGAGTGACATGACCGGGCTTTTCAACATCGCCATTGGACCGAAAACGCGGGGCGTTGAAGATGATGTCATAGGTATTCCATTCGCCCGGCTTGCGCATGGCATTGGCCAGCGGTGGAGTTTGTTTGTAGATGGAACCGGCCTGTCCATCAAAGTAAGTCTGATTTTCAAAGGAATCCAGAATCTGCACCTCGTAAAGATTCATCAGGTAACAGCCACTGTTGCCGCGTCCCTGCCCTGCTCCGCGAACTTCGGCAGGCGCTGACCACTCAAGATGCAGTTGCATATCACCAAAGTGCTGTCGAGAGACAATGGCCGTCTGTTTCGGCGTTGCTGTTCCGTCTTCCACGAGCCACTTATCGCCGTTTTCCCACGCATCAAGGTTTGTGCCATCGAACAGGACGACAGCATCTGATGGCGCTGAACCGACCTCCCGGCCGGGCGTAACAACCGGGGGTTCCTGCCACTCCACTCCGCTTTTCCATTCCTGTGCAGATGCCGCTGTTGCAATCAGTATTGCCGTCAACAGCGAGTACGAATGTAACCATGCTCTGTTCATTTGTGTGTCCTTCTGAAATCGACTGGTGGGAGCGCCGCATTGCAACAGTGGAGATTCCACCTTTCGGCAAGGGGGCTGATAATCCGAGCAGGATGCAGGATCATGCGCTGAATCCTGCAGGATGTCCAATCTGAGGAACCCCACGAACTCGGCCGTGGGGCGGAAACGTGGCATTGCTCCGGAAGACGGTCATGATGAGCTTGCGGGCTGATTCCGCGGCGAAATCCGGGCGCGCTGATCTGGTGGGTGTCAGGAGCCATTCACATCGGAAATGATGGGCTGATGCTGCGGTTTTTGTTTCGGGGGCAACAAAAAAAGGGTGCCCGCCGAGGCACCCTTTTGTCCTGCTGACTGTATCAGCACAGGCAGATCAGGAATCACGACCACGTCGACGCTGTGGCGGCGGTGGCGAGGAATTCCCTTCAGGAACGATCTCGCGTCCCGAGCCGTCTTCGGCGCGGAAATTCAGGTGTTCAAAGGAAACGTCGGCACTGGTGACAATTTCAATGCGTACTCCGTTTTCTTCTTCGATGTTAATCACGTCTTTGCGTTTGCGATTGTTCAGATAGTTGCCGACACGATCGTGAACTTCCACGACGATTCGCACGACCTTCTCCATCGGAGCTGCAGTCATGACTCGTCGCATGATTTCCAGCGACATGCTTTCCGCAGTTTTCACCTGCCCGACTCCATTACACGCCGGGCAATTCTCATAAACACTGCGTTTCAAAGAGGGGCGAATCCGCTGGCGAGTCATTTCAATCAGCCCGAATGGACTGATACGCAGAACTCGAGTACGTGCCCGATCTCGCATCACGGCTTCCCGCAACGCTCGTTCAACCCCGCGGCGATGACGTTCTTCACGCATGTCGATGAAGTCATTGACAATGACCCCGCCGAGATCCCGCAGGCGTATTTGTCGAGCAATCGCTTCAGCTGCCCGTAGATTCATCTGGTAGGCACTTCTTTCGGCGT
>JAFMMM010000044.1 GCA_017859815.1 Planctomycetota bacterium
GAACGGCGGTCGCCTTCTGTTGGATCGTCTGCTGTCATCCATTGATTGGGGTCGTACAGGAGTTCTGTCAGTTCTTCGTCAACTGGCAACATCACGCCGGGGCCGTGTTGTTTGGGATTCAGTCGTCCAGAAATGGCCAGCATCGCGTCACGCAGCTCCTCCCCGGAAAGTCTGCGACGACTGAATCGGGCAAGCAGGCGATTCTCCGGATCAGCCTGCACCGCGGGGTGGTCGGGATCAGACAGTGTACTCATCTGCCACGCGCTGCTGAGCAGAATCATGCGGTGCAGGGGTTTCCACTTCCAGCCATTCACGATGAATGAGTGAGTCAGCCAGTCCAGCAGTTGCGGGTGACTGGGGGGATCGGCTGACATGCCAAAGTCATTGGGGGTTTGTACCAGTCCGGCACCGAAATGATATTGCCAGATCCGATTGACAATCACCCGAGCGGTCAGCGGTGTTTCGCTGGAAGTGATCCAGCGGGCCAGTTGTGTCCGCGGATTGGAAACATCGGGGGCTAATTCCGAGACATCTGCGGAGACCAGAACGCTGGGAGGTCGTGGTCCTACTGCGGCTCCCTTGTGTTCCCACTGCCCGCGACGCAGCACGTGGATCGCCGTGCGTTTGGCCGGATCATTGCGAATGCCTGGAACAGTGGGCAGCGGCTGGAGTTGCTGTTGCAGCGCTCGGATCTGCTCTCGAAGCGTCTGTTGTTCGTCAGCAGTGCTGCTCGCCAGTTTTGCTTTGAGCTGCTTGATTTGCTTTGTGGCCGCGTCCGCCTGCTCCTGCCATGTCTGTTGCTGCTGCCGGGAAACCAGCGACAGGTTGTGTTCCTGAGTTGCTGCCAGATAGGCCTGCAGCTGGTAATAATCACGCTGAGTGATCGGTTCGAGCTTGTGATTGTGGCAGCGGGCACAGCCAACAGTCAGTGCCAGAAAAGCTTCTCCAACAATGTTGGTTCGCTCCGTCAGAACTTCGTTGCGGCTGAGTGCAATTTCCGGGTTTCCTGCATTTCGGCGTACCGCACCGAGGCGATGAAAGATTGTTGCTGTGATCAGCCTCGGGTCTTCAGGCTGCATCTCATCGCCCGCCAACTGTTCGCTGACGAATTGCTGATAAGACATATCAGCATTCAACGCATCAATGACATAGTCACGATATCGCCATGCCTCCGGAAGGTGCCGGTCGTATTCGTAGCCCTCGGATTCTGCGAACCGGACCACGTCCAGCCAGTGCTGTGCCCAGCGTTCCCCATAGCGATTGTCGGCCAGCAATCGGTCGATCTGTCGCTCCCATGCTGCCGGATCAGGATCATTGACGAAGGCCGCGATTTCTTCGGGGGTGGGAGGCAGGCCGATGACGTCAAAATAAAGACGACGCAGCAGAGTCCGTCGCGACGCGGGCTCTGCGGGCAACAATCGCTGCTGCTCCAGTCGAGACAGAATAAAAGCGTCGACAGGAGTCTGAATCCATGCGGAGTTGTTGACCTCCGGAATTGGCGGTGCTGTGACGGGCTGAAATGCCCAGTGCATGTCGGCATCACGCGCCGTTAATGCTGTCGAAGGGGAATCCGGCAACGGCGGTTCCGACGCATCGGCAGTGACCGCACCCGCAGAAATCCACGCCGTCAGGAGTTGCAAATCCGATTCCGAAACGGGGGGCTGCTGCTTTGGGGGCATCAGTCCGTCCTCAATGTATTGAATCAACAGACTGCCTGCCGGATCTTTGGGAACCAGAGCAGGACCTGAATCGCCGCCCGTCACCATACTAAACCGCCGCCGCAGGTCCAGATTTCCCTGACGGTCCTCTTCCCCATGGCATTTCAGACAATGCCGCTGCAGGATCGGAACCACGTTCCGCTCAAAACTCAGTGCTCGGCTGTTCTCTTCATCAGCAGATAAAACCATGGTGTGCAGGACTGCGCACAGCAGTACCCCGGCCTGCAGCCAGCGGTGGTCACCGCTGCGATTCTGAATCCACGCTGGCGATTTTGTCAGGAGAGACCGACAGCTGCTGTTCACCATCATGCTCCGCATTCATCAGGAACTGAACCAGCGCTGAGAAACCTCATCGCTGCATTCAACGCCGGGGATCGACACTGCAAGCGCGATGATAACTGCCGGTGTTGGCGAGGAATAGCTGCAGGCAGGAAAAGTCAAATCATGAGGCGGGGCAAGGCCGGAGATTGGGGTGTCGGAAGGACTGTCATAATCGACAGAACGAGTGACTTTGAGGGGACGATACGGACAAAAACTGCATTGCATGCCGACCAGCATGGAATGATAACGTTTTCATCGTTAATGGTAAAAATATTGCTACCCTAATACGGGTTGGCAACGGGTTGTGCGGGACCCCAGGAATTGCAGGTCACCATCGTTCCCTCTCTGCTCTGGATTCACTAGACTGCCTTGCCATGCAGGAGGCACAGGGTACTCAGTGGTTGTCCTTTCGCGGGGATTTTCCGGTCCTGTAGTCGCGCACAGTTATCCAGCGTCGTGATCTGTTCGTTTTGTTGATCCTGATCAGCTGCATATGTGGACTTCAATCCGCTTCGTGGAGTCACCACACCGGCAGCATGCAGAATTGACACCGGGCGGGCCACCATTGAGCTTCATTGGGCTTAACCCGTCATTGGGTTTAACGTCATTGGGTTTAACTCATTGGGTTTAACACTGTAAGGAAACCAGACAACATGGCTGCAAAGAAGGCAAAGGCGACTGCTTCATCGCCTGCCAAACGTGAATCTGACAACAAAGCATTGCTGGACAATGCACTGGGACAGATCAAGAAGACATTCGGTGACGGTTCCATCATGAAGCTGGATGCGCCCGAAAATGCAGGTGCGTTTCCGGGGATTTCAACGGGGGCTTTGTCTCTGGACCTGGCCCTCGGCGGCAACGGTTTTCCGCGCGGGCGAATCATCGAATTGTTCGGGCCGGAATCCAGCGGCAAGACAACGCTGGCACTGCACGCTTTGGCAAATGCTCAAAAAGCCGGTGGCATTGCCGCATTCATTGATGCGGAGCATGCCCTGGATCCCCAATGGGCGCGCAAGCTGGGCGTCAATCTGGACGAACTGCTGGTCAGTCAGCCATCGTACGGTGAAGAGGGCCTGCAAATTGCAGAGATGTTGGTGAAGTCCAACTCGGTTGACATCATCGTGATCGACTCTGTCGCTGCCCTGGTACCAAAAGCAGAACTGGATGGCGAAATCGGCGACACACATGTTGGTCTGCAGGCGCGGATGATGAGTCAGGCGATGAGAAAACTGACTGGTTCAATTGCCAAGGCGAGGGCCACCGTGATTTTCATCAATCAGATTCGCGAAAAGATTGGTGTAATGTTTGGCAGCCCCGAGACCACTCCCGGCGGGCGCGCTCTGAAGTTCTACAGCTCCTGCAGAGCAGACGTGCGACGAATCAGCCAGATCAAGGACGGCGATATTTCCATCGGCATGCGAATGCGGGTTAAGATCGTCAAGAACAAGGTTGCACCTCCGTTTCGAATCGCCGAGTTTGACATGTACAGCACGGAGGGAATCAGTTTTGAAGCCGACATTCTGGATCTGGCTCTGGAGAACAAGCTGGTCGATCGCAGCGGAAGCTGGTTCAGTTACGGCAAGACACGACTGGGGCAGGGACGCGATCGTGCTCGCCAATTCCTTGTTGATAACCCCGAGGTTTGCGAGGAATTGAAGCAAAAGGTGCTGGCAGCAAAGAACATGCTGCCTCCGGATTCCGAAGCCACGAAATAAACAACACGCTGCAAGTGACAGGAATTCGCGAAGAGACC
The DNA here is from genome assembly GCA_017859815.1 of Planctomycetota bacterium. Lineage (GTDB taxonomy): Bacteria > Planctomycetota > Planctomycetia > Planctomycetales > Planctomycetaceae > SXXK01. The sequence continues at coordinate 3,793 of JAFMMM010000044.1, forward strand.
TGCATCCGTCGCTCATGGCTGCGGGTTTTTTTGCGGACAGAGTGATCACAGTGTCCGGACACCGGCCTGTAATGACGGCGTGAGGGCAGGGTTAGGTCAGCATGAAGTCTGGGTACCGCAGGCAGTCGGCTGGCCGAGGGTCGACTGGATTCAGGGATTGGCAAATTGACCATGACCGGCAAAGACTGAAGTGGTGCAGTCAGCGGAAGCAGTCAGCAACTGTCGACCGGTGGATGATCACGAAATGTCTCCGGCTTCCGCAAGTTCAGTCAGCGTTTCGTAGCGAAACTCCATCCCGCTGGCGATGTTTTCAAGAATCCGCTCTTCAGACATGATGAATTTCATCATCCCACCGGGACTGTCAAAGGTGATTTCGTCTGTCAGTCTGCAGTGGCCGTCGTCAATTGGTTCGATCAGCTGTCGATGTGACCACGCTGGCAGAACACCGTCGATCAGCACTTCTGAGATTTCGCTGTCAGTGACCTTGTCGTAGCGGTGTGTGGCTTTCTGTTTCAGGCCAATTGCTGTGATCTGAAAACGGATTTCCGCACCTTCGCTGACGTGTTCGGGGGCTGCGAGGATTTCCAATTCAATTTCCGGATCACTAATTTCCGGCAGGTTGGCCGGCTGGCCCAGGAAACGCCGTAATGCTGCTGCGGGGCAGGGAAGTTCGACAGATGTGCAAGAGTTTGGCATGGATATTTTCGGAAGGGATCAGGGCGGAGTGAGACGATCGAGTGCACCGGCATGTCTGTCGTTTCAGAGTGGGACTGCGGTCGGGATTCTCGCAGCAGCATTTTCCGAAGTTCAGCTGCCTGCCGACTCTGGCGTCTGTTTTGTTTCGGCGTGATTTTTCGCCCTGTCAGTATACAGCTCACGAAACGATTTCTTCGGCGGGTCAGGAAGTTCCCGGCTGCGGCCCCAGATACCAGCAGGAGTCAGCCTGCTGTAGACCAGTGCCCGCGGCGACCACCGCAGGGCTTTGCGAGCGACCTTACCAACGAATTGATAAAGCCACGGTTTTGAGAAGACGGTGGAAAGCAGTTTCATCTGCATTTTTTTTCCGCTCTCCAGCAGCTTTTTGCGATCCAGATGTTCTCGCAGACTGAACAACTGCTGATGCAGCGGGATCCGCACCGGGCAGACGTCGGAACAGGAACCACAGAGGCTGCAGGCAAATGGCAGCGTGCTGTGTTTTTCCGGCGTCTGCAGTGGCGTCAGGATGGAACCAATGGGTCCCGGGACTGTGGACTGGTAGCTGTGCCCACCGCTGCGGCGATAAACCGGGCAGGTGTTCATACAGGCACCACACCGAATACAGTCAAGGCTGCGACGAAACTCTGACTGAAGAATATCGCTGCGACCATTGTCCACAATGACGATGTGCAGCTGGCCGCCAGCTTTGGGGCCGTGGAAATGGGACGAGTAGGTGGTCACGGGTTGCCCGGTCGCCGATCGAGCGAGCAGACGCAGGAAGACGCTGAGATCTTCAGCCCGAGGAATGATCTTTTCCATTCCCATGCAGGCGATGTGGACTGCAGGGACACCGACACCGAGGTCCGCGTTACCTTCGTTTGTGCAGATCACAATTCCGCCGGTTTCGGCGACGGCAAAATTGACACCGGTTAGTCCAGCTTCTGCTTTGACGAAGCAGTCCCGCAGATGCTGTCGTGCGGCTTCTGTCAGGTAGGCCGGATCTGAGGCCCCCTTTTCTGTTCCCAGATGTTCATGAAAACACTCGCCAACTTCTTCCTTACGAATGTGAATTGCCGGCAGCACGATGTGACTGGGCGGCTCTTCGCGAAGCTGGACGATTCGCTCCCCAAGGTCCGTGTCGACCACCTGAATACCATGCTGCTCCAGCCACGGATTCAGGTGACATTCTTCGGTCAGCATCGACTTGCTTTTCACCAGTCTCTGAACGGAGTTCTGTTGCAGGATTGAAAGGACGATCCGGTTGTGTTCTTCGGCATCCGCCGCCCAGTGAACCACCGCACCATTTGCAATGGCGTTCTTTTCAAATTCCTGCAGGTAGTCTGCCAGCAGGGACTGGGTGTGTTTCTTGATGGCTGAGGCGGTTTCGCGCAGTTCTTCCCATTCCGGAACTGAGGAGGCCATGCGGTCGCGTTTTTGCCGCACGAACCACAACGCCTTGTCGTGCCACTGGGCGCGAGTTTCGTTGGCAGTAAACGCTTCAGCCAGAGCTGGATGTCCCATGGATTTTTCTACCCGATTTCTTCAGTGACAGTCTGTTCTGCGTGATTCTTCTGCAGTGCTTCTGCAAGGATCTCAGCAAAGTGCATGACTTTGATCGGCAGCGATTTGCGACGAATGATTCCATCAAGATGCATCAGGCAGGACATGTCGCCCGCGGTCAGGACCTGAGTACCGGCCTGCAAATGATCTGCGACGCGATCCTGACCCATCATGGTGGAAACAGCTGCCTCGCTGACCGCAAAGGTTCCTCCGAAGCCACAGCATTCGTCTGTCCTTTGCAGTTCGGAAAATCGAATCCCATCCAGCTGCTCCAGTAACCCCTGAAGCAGGTTGTCCCGACACACCATGGCTTCCGAACATGACCCCAAACGCAATTCCCGCAGACCGTGACAACTTTGGTGAATTCCTGTCTGGAATGGGAAGCTGCCGCGGAATTTCTGCCCCACAACATTCACGAGGAATTCGCTGAGCTCCATTGTGCGGCTGCGGACTTCCTGCGCCTGCTGGTTGTCCGGGGCCACCAGATGCTCGTAGTGATTTCGCACCATTGAAACGCAGCTGCCGGAGGGAGCTACGACATAGTCGTAGCCGGCAAAAGTGTTAATGTAGTGTTCGGCCAGAGGACGAGCTTCGTCCATACAACCGCTGTTGGCCATCGGCTGCCCACAACAGGTCTGGCCGGATGGAAAGTCGGCGTGGATGCCGCAGGCTTCCAGAACAGACAGCGTTGCCAGCCCGACGTTTGGGTAGAACTGGTCAACATAACACGGGATAAACAGCGCGACCTTCACAGTTGCACAGTCCATAGTTGGTGAGAATCGTTGCGTTGATGCGGGGGTGGGCAGTAAGTCGCCGGGAGTTCATTCCCGAAGGATTGCGGCATTCCTGATTGCAGGTCAGCCCGCTTACTGCGAGTGTGCGGCTGGTCCCGCCTGGAGTAGCCTTCGCACGGTGCTATCATAACCGCTGGCGATTTCCGTTCACACACAATGCGGGATTTCCGGCCAGGTTTCCGCCACTGGAGACCCTTTCGCGGGGTTGATCTGGATGTTTTCGGAGTTGTGTGACAACGCGGACTTGTCAATGCTGCCAACGGCGCTCGGAAACACGGGAGCTGCACACTATGCCCGAGCAACGCTGGTGCCTAGAATCCGATGGGCAAGAGCTGATTCACGTCAGTGGTTGGGATCTGGAGAGACCGGGGGATCTGCATGAGCGACGCACCATTACATTCTCTGCAGGGGCAGTTTCTGGTGGCTTCACCGCATCTGCGCGATGCCAACTTTTATCGCACTGTCATTCTGCTGCTCGAGCATTCGGATGAAGGAGCGATGGGGCTTGTTATCAATCGACCTTCGGCGGTGACGATTGGCAAGGCCCTTGGTGAGGAGGGACCGGTCAATAACGCGGACGCACCGGTTTTTGTCGGTGGTCCGGTGGAACCGGGTGCGTTATTTATCCTGCATAACTGTTTGGCAATTGCGGGCACGGATCGGGAAGTTGCCCCCGGCGTTCTGCTCGCTGGCAGTGACGTTTCCTTCGAAACGCTGGTTCGAAACTCGCCCTCCGAACCTCTGGATGGAAACCACAAATTCCGCCTGTTATGTGGCTACGCAGGTTGGGGTGAAGGCCAGTTGGAAAGCGAACTGGCCCGCGGCGACTGGCATATTCAGGGGCCGGACGGAAACCTGATTCTCGATGAAGATCCCTACGGAATCTGGAGTGTCTGTTTTCGGCGAATTCAGCGGTGTTCCGGATTCTTTGCTCACCAGGCTGCCAATCCCGAATGGAATTGAAGGCGGTGCCAGTGAGCCCGCTTCAGGACCGAAGAGTACGTCCGGATTCCCTGCAGATGGAGGTGACGCCTGTGCTGCGACAGGATCCGTTGCAGCATGCGTCACAGCGCGCCGCCAGTGGTGAGTGCCGCCAGTGGTGATTCGTCAATTCGCCGGGCTGCAAAACGCCGTCGCTACCAGCGAAACAAGCCGGTGCCCCACGTCAGCCCGGCCCCAAATCCGCACATCAAAATGCGATCACCACGCTTTATTTGCCCGTTTGCAGCAGCCTCGTCCAGCACGAGGGGGATTGATGCCGCCGAGGTGTTACCGACGCGCTGCAGATTATTCAGTACTCGATCCTGCGGTATCCGGAGGACCTTCATGGCGTGATCAATGATTCGCAGGTTGGCCTGATGCAGGACAAACAGGGAGACCTCTTCCGGTTGACAGTCAGCCTGCTGCAGCACGGTCTGAATGGAATCGGTCACGGCCTGGATTGCCCACTTAAAGACGCTGCGGCCGTCCATGCGAAGATAATGCCCACCCGCTTCCACGGCGGCTGCAGTCAGCGGTTGAGCGGTTCCACCAGCAGGGCGGTCCAGCAGTGGGCCACCGCCGCCATCAGCACCCAGCTGGTATTTCAGCAGTCCCTGATCCGGTTCGCCGGCAGTGAGGACCACAGCCCCCGCGCCGTCTCCGAAGAGCGGAGCGGTTCGCTGGTCATCCGGGCGAACAATGCGGCTGTTCACATCAGCGCCAATCACGAGGGCAGTGCGTGCATTCCCCGTCACGACGAACTGAGCCGCAGTCACAAGGGCGTACATGAATCCGGAACAGGCAGCCTGAAGGTCCATCGCCGGAGCATCAATACCGAGCTGATGCTGGACAAGGCATGCAGTCGACGGGCAGGTGTAATCAGGAGTGAAAGTGCCGACGACGAGCAGGTCAATTTCTTCAGCCGTGACGCCGGCCGCTGCCATCGCCCGTTTTGCAGCGGTTGCAGCAAGGTCGCTGGTGGCCTGGTCAGGAGCGGCAAAACGTCGCTGCAGAATCCCGGTCCGACGTTGAATCCAGCCCTCTTCGAAGCCGTACTGCTCTTCAAGTTCCCTGTTGGTGACAACTCGATCGGGAATGCATGATCCCAGGCCCCGAATCCGAAAGCCCGTAAGCGAGGCAGTTCGCTGACTGCTTCGAAATTGAAGCCCGGAGTCAGCATTGGACTTGCCCGCTGATGAATCCCGATTGACATTCGGCTGGTCTGGCTTTTTCGCAGGATCCGACATTGCTTCCGATGCACCGAAGTCTGAGGGGGTGATGATTCTCTGCGGAAGGGCTGAGATCCTCAGGGCCACTGCAGCAAAGAACCTGTTTCATGTCGCAGGAATCACGGCGACGAATGCAGGACGTTTCGTTTGACCTGCGAGAGTTTACAGGCTGAGCCGAACATTGGAAACTCAGAGACGCGAATTCCGAAAACACGATCTGCGGCAAGTCGCCGCTCGACAATTCTGACTCTGCGTTTGCATCGCTTTCCGCTTTGACGGTCTCGGGATCGGCGAATCCGACTCGTCGCCGCATCCCGGTTCGCTCGCATCCCGGTCTGTTACGAAAAGCTTCAGGCAAATGATCCGATCCGCCTCTTTTTCTCGCTGCGGTACGTACCGATACGTGCTGACGCGCCGCTGGAACCCGGGGCGAGCAATGGGGGTGATTGGCCTGAACCCGTCGACAGCAGACGGAACACACGATGACCCAACAATTCGACGATGCATCGGGATTGCTCGCGGTCTTGGCTTTGGCAGTTTGGTAATGACCAATGTGTTCGCATATCGCAGCACCGATCCGCGGCATTTACCAGGGGCCAAAGATCCGGTGGGGCCTGGAAATCGCAAAGCACTGCTGCGAGAGTCGGCTCGCTGTGATGTGATGGTCGCCGCCTGGGGCAACCACTGTCCGATTGACCGAGCCCGTACAGTATGCCATCTGCTGCAGCGCGACCTTTATTGTTTTGCAACGAATCAGGGCGGGCAGCCCGCGCACCCGCTGTATCTGCCCGCTCCAGTGCAATTGAAACTGTATTGTCGCGGTGACGGGACCTGTCTGGCGAGGCAATAGCCTGCAGTTCAGAATCTTCCGTTGCGCGAGCATGTGCTGAGGGAAATGATCACCGCGTCGTCCCGATGTCGCCCGTCGCTCGCCTCGCCGGGATTCAGGCGGATTCTCCTGCGGACGCTGACGGTGAACGCCAGCGCACGGTCTCGATGATCAGCAGAAACCACCCCAGCAGCAGCAGCGTACCACCGATCGGGACAATGGCTCCCCAGGGAATTCCGGCCCAGCGCGGACCGGCCATCACAAGCAGGTACAGACTGCCGGAAAAAATCGAGATCCCGAGGGTGAAGCACCAGGCTGCTCTGCGCAGCGACTTTGTGTTGCGGTGCAGCATCAACACGCCGCAGGCAAGCAGAGCGGACGCATGGATCAGCTGATACTGCACAGCCGTTTCGAAATTTCGCAGGTAGCCGTAGCTCGCCGGAACCGAAAAACCGGCGATGACCCTGGCAGGACTTTCCGCGTATTTTTTCTCGAGGTATCCGGTGTCATTCAGCCAGTGTGCTCCAAAAGCACCCAGCATCACGCCTGTGAGCCCAAGCATGGCGGCGACGGTGATCCAGCGTTGACCGGCCATCATTTTCTTCCTGTTTCGGAGGGGGAATTGCAGGGGAATACCGGGGCCGCGAAACCCACTCGCCATAGTCCCTGTTTGCCACGCTGCAGATTGTAGACAAGAAGCGAGAACTGCGAGCAGTATCGGTTGCGTTCAGGTGTCAAGTTGCCCCACGTGAGAAGGGAATGCGAGAATTCAGAATTCCAAACAAGCGGGCTCGTTGAATTCCTGACCAGCGGGCAGACAATCTGGCGGTGGCTTCCGAATCAGGAAAGTCCAAACAGTAATCTCATGCTGACGGCGAAGATTGACGGCGGAAAGACGCAGACGGGAGACAGACTATGACCAATGCGATCGAATGTCGCAGCCTCACTCGCACATGGCCAGGGAATCCCCCGGTTGAAGCGGTGCGGGGCATCAATCTTTGTGTGGAGCAGGGCAGCTGCTTTGGCGTGCTTGGTCCGAATGGCGCCGGCAAGACGACAACCATTGAAATTTGCGAAGGACTGGTGGAGGCGACCAGTGGTGAGGCACTGGTTCTGGGCCGCAGCTGGAAAACGGACGGTCCTGCAATCCGCGAGCAGATTGGGATATCGCTCCAGGAAACACGACTGTCTGAGAAACTGACGGTGCTCGAAACGCTGACGCTGTTCCGCAGTTTCTACTCGTCCGGCCTCGAACCGGATCAGGCTATCGAGATGGTATCGCTGCAGGAAAAACAGCACGCCAGAATTCGCACGCTCTCCGGCGGGCAAAAACAGCGCGTGGCCGTTGCAACGGCTCTTGTTGGAAATCCCAGGCTGTTGTTTCTGGATGAGCCCACCACCGGCCTCGACCCGCAGTCGAGACGAGAGATCTGGAAAATCATCGCTGACTTTCGCGAATCCGGCGGAACTGTCCTGCTGACAACTCACTATATGGACGAAGCAGAACGCCTGTGCGATCGCGTCGCAATTTTCGATCACGGGCAGGTTCTGGCCGAAGACAGTCCCCGAAATCTGATCCGGCAACTGGGTGCGGAGCACATGGTGATGTTCGAGGTGGAAGGGGCTCAGACCCCGGATCCCGAATTTGGTGCCGGTCTGCCGGGAGTGATCTCGGTTCGCACCGAATCGGGAACCCGTTGCCTGTCTGTCTCTGAGGTGCACGTTGCTGTACCCGCTCTGCTGGCTGCAATTGCAGAGCAAAACCTGCGGCTCACTTCACTGACCACACGTCAGGCAACACTTGAAGATGTCTTTGTCCATCATGCCGGACGTTCACTGGAAGATGGTTCAGAGGAGGTGAAGAAATGAATTCCGGAATACTCATGCACCCTCTGGTCCAGTTGTTTCTGGCTCGCTTTCGGGAGTTTCTGCGGACGCCCGAAGCCGTCTTTTGGTCGTATGTCTTTCCGCTGGTCATGATGGTGGCCCTGGGGCTGGCGTTTCGAACGGGAGACGTTCCTCCCGTCAACGTGGCGATTGCTCAGGGGACAGCAGAGGATCAGTTGGCGAAAGTGCTGGAGCAACGGGGTGGGTTTGAAATCATTCGCGGCAGCAATGACGACTGCCGGACAGCTTTGCGCTCCGGTAAGGCTGATGTGATTGTGCAGTTGTCCGAATCCGATCAGCCAACACGTTTCCAGTACGACGCGGCTCGGCCGGGTGGACGGGACGCCCGAAATGCCGTGAATAATGCACTGCAGGCAGAGGCCGGTCGCCGGGATCCGCTGCAGACAGAAGATGTGACTGCCACGGAACCAGGAGGGCGGTATATCGACTTTCTCGTCCCGGGCCTGATCGGGATGGGATTGATGGGCGGTGGTGTCTGGGGAGTCGGCTACGCCATCGTCGACATGCGGATCCGACGTGTGCTCAGACGAATGCTGGGGACTCCGATGAAGAAGCACCACTTTATCGCTGCCATGATGGCGAGTCGCCTGGTCTTCATGATTCCTGAGATCATCGTCATTTTGATTCTTGGCTGGCTGATGTTCGGCGTTGTGAGTTACGGCGGATACCTCGCTGTGGCCATGATCGTTGTCCTTGGGGCCGTCGAGTTCTCCTGCATTGGTCTGATCATCGCCAGCCGCGCGCGAACGCTTGAAGCTGTCGCAGGGCTGATGAATCTGACGATGGTCCCAATGTGGGTTGGGTCGGGAATCTTCTTCTCGTCCGAACGCTTCCCGGATCTTGTCCAGCCGCTGATTCGTTTGTTGCCGCTGACCCCCGTGATTTCATCTCTGCGGCTGGTCATGCAGGAGGCTGCAGGTCCGGCAGATATTTTGCCACAGTTGGCCATCATGGCGGGCTGGGCTGTCGTCACGTTTCTGACTGCGGTCAGGATCTTTCGCTGGGATTAACTGATGTTTCGTCCGCAGCAGCGGCGACGGTCCGTGTGATCCAGGGTTCTGTCAAGCCTGCGGAGCGGCTGTTGAGGCCTGGCTTGGCGGGAACTGCCACAGCATCTCTGTCAGCGCAGCGACTCAGGTGTGCAGAGTTTTCACAGTCCCGCAGGAGTTACAGACGGCCGACCGGGACAAAGTCAGGCAGCCGCAGGCAGGATTTCTGCAGCAACGGAATCGATCACATCCGCATCGATTTCTTCCTGCTGTTCTGCAAAGCCCACCAGCAAAGCCATTTCGCTCAGTCTGGCAATCTTTCGCATGTTACCCTCGGTGGCTCGGAACAGCCTGTCGATGGACGGTTCCGTGAAGATCGGTGCGGTCTGTCCGGACGCAGCCAGACTGGCTGTGATGAATTCCGCTGTTTCGTTGCGGGACAGGGGGCTCAGCGGAGAACAAACTGCGATGCGTTCGCTGACTGGTGTGACTCGACTGATTCTCTCGACGAGTGCGGGCTGCCCGGCAAGGATAATTCGCAGACTGTTGCTGCGATCCGCTTCTTCCATGCACAGCAGGGGATGCAGAATCTGCAGGAGTGTGTCTTCGGAGTAGAGGTGAGCATCATCGAAAAACAGCAGTGCTTTGGAGCCGCTGGCCGCGATATTCTTCAGAGCACTGCAAATTCCCGAGAGGACTATGTCGCGTGCCGGAATTCCATTGAGCTCCGCTCCGGTCAATTCGCGCAGCAGCATTCGCAAACTTTCGTCCGCCGAAAGCATCGGAAAGAGGAGCTGGACGAACGGCTGGAATTCTCCGAACTCCTGGGCGAATCTTCGCACCAGAGTGGTCTTGCCGGTTCCTGTCTCGCCCGGGATGAGGACTGGGCCGCTGAGGTTTTCCAGGGCGTAAGTGAGTCGTTGCAGCGTTGACTCAGCACTGCTGCCAGCGAAGAAAAAATCGGAGTCAGACCCACCGCAAAACGGTCGAGAATTCAAATTCCAGTATGATTCGTACATCACTGCATTCCTTGCGACTGGTAACGAGCATCATGTCCGGACGAACAGCGTCACACACGAAGTGAAGCGATCACGGAAGCGGGGCGTTTTTTCCGGGAGCGTTGGTAAACCGCACTGCTGCGGAATTCACCGGTTCCTCGGCTGCCTCCCCGGGATAGACGGCGGTTGCTGTGCCTGCAGGAACCGGCTGTGAAAGGAACGCATCCGTATTGGCGGCTGTGTTCATTGCAGTCTGTGATCCGTTGTCCTCGCCGAGTGTCGCTGGTGTGGTCGTTAATGACGACCATTGAACCGACGACTCCGATGCCTCCTGGTTGCGGATTGCGGGTGGATCCGCTGTGTCAAATTCCCGCAGCAGTTCATCCAGATCCACGCTTTCCTGTTGTGTCAGTGGTGCCGGCTTGTGCTGCAGGTCATTCCACACCGCTGAAATGACAAGGGCGAGAATAAAAACAGCCGTGATCGAACGGTACTCGCGGATCGTGTGGAACACGCGCACCGGAACGGAAAACTGAGGAATTTCTGAAAGGGAACCGGCCGTCCTGTCGACAGATCTCCCGGGCCGAGTTTGTGTGGATTCCGGCTGCTCTGCTGACTCCGAGGTCTGTGACAGGTGATTCTCTGCGGACGGTTGCACTGCGACCGGAGCCGTCCGAGTGGTTGACGGAATTTCGATCCCGTAACTGACGGTTTTCTCCGGTAACGCGGCGCAGCTTTCCAGTGCCGACCGGTCAGCTGCTTCGTGCTGCACAGCGGCCTGTGCACTGCAGTCCTCGGTGAAGGTCTGAGCGACGATCGGGGACACAGTCTCTTCGCCGGGATTTGCTGCGACAGTGTCGATCTCAATCTGCCGTTGCAGCGGAGTTTCCTGAACTGTCACCTGCGCAGATTCGGCACCTTCCTTCTGTCCAGCTGCCGCGGTGATGTCAAATTTCTCGGCTGCTCGTCTGTGCAGTTGCGTGTCCGGCTTCTCGGACGCAGTTTGCTGCTTTATCCGAGTTGGTTGACCAGGAGAAGACAGTTTACGGAGTGCTGAACCAAGAGCGTCAGACATCGGCTGTATCTCTCGACAAATAAAATCGGCGGTCATCAAAGTTGTTGAAATCGGCAGCCGCTGAGTGCAGAAGCTGTCGGCGGGTTTGGATTACCAGTCAATTTAAGTTCTGCAGCGGGAGACGTGACAGGCCCTTGAAACAGAATCCGCTGCAAGGTCCCAAACGCCGGAGCCGGAACCCGGGTACTTCGGAAAAAACTGCCGGAACCGTCGGGCAGCGGCGAAATTCGGTCACGCGAGGAACCGGGGCAGGCTGAGGAGACATGACGGTGGCGGGCACAGATGCCCCGTCAGGATTCCACATCCTGCGAATTGCCATGTCTGGTCCACAAACTGACCGTCGCGTTTGTTGTACTTCTGTCGCTTGCTCGGGATACTTGCGGCACTGTTCGTCCGTCCGAGGTCCTCGGTTGCTGTGCGAATTTCAGAGCCTCCGCAGACTTCAGTGCCTGCAAAACTCTCAGACTTGGATCCGAAGCAAATGTTGTGGGAAATCGAAATCCGTCCTTCAGGCGAAGAAACTGATTTTGAAGGCCAGCGAGTTCTGGAGAGTGCACGCAACCAGGGAATTGGCAGTCTGGCCCGGGTCGAGACGGCTCGTCTGTTTCTGCTGCAGGGGAATCTGGACGAGGCCCAGGTGATCAGGGCAACATCTTTACTGCTGGCTGATCCTGTAACCGAGCAGGCCGGAATTCGTCGTCTGCATCCTGACGCTGAGTTACTGCAGGAATCCGGTGATCAAACCGTTCTGAATGTGCTGTACCTTCCGGGCGTGACCGACAGCGTGGCCGAGAACGCATTGACCGCACTGCGTCAGGCGGACTTTTCGGTCGATCACGTGGCGACCGGGCGGCGCTTCCGGGTGAATTCCACGATCACGGATTCCGATCAGCAAAAGCTGTCGCGTCGAGTGCTTTCGAATGAGGCAATCGAACATGTCGTTACCGGTGCGTTGCAGCTGCAGGATCTGTCGCTGGGAAGTTCCTACCAACTGAATCTGACCACTGTGCCGATCCGGCAGATGACGGAATCGGAACTGGCTGAACTGAGTGTAAGAGGGCAGCTGTATCTCAGCCCTGCTGAAATGGAAACCGTGCAGTCTCACTTTGTGGGACTGGATCGGGACCCGACTGATATTGAGCTGGAAACGGTCGCACAGACGTGGAGTGAGCACTGTTCGCACAAAACGCTGGCGGGCCGAATTCACTACACGGAAACGGAACAGGGCCGTCAGGTCAGCGAGCGTTCTTACGAGAACATGCTGAAGGAGACAATTTTCGCAGCGACAGTCTCCATCCGTGAAGCGGCTGGTAACGACGACTGGTGTGTCAGTGTCTTCAAGGATAACGCGGGCATCGTCAAATTCGACGAAAAACAGAACGTCTGCATCAAAGTGGAAACGCACAATCATCCTTCGGCGATCGAGCCCTATGGAGGCGCGAATACAGGACTTGGCGGGGTCATTCGCGATCCATTGGGAACCGGTCTGGGGGCACGCCCGGTCTGCAGCACGGATGTCTTCTGTTTTGCACGGCCCGATTACCCGGCTGACGAATTACCACCGGGTGTCCTGCATCCTCTTGCGGTGATGCAGGGGGTTGTTGCCGGTGTGCGGGACTACGGGAACCGGATGGGTATTCCAACGGTCAACGGCGCCGTGTGTTTCGATGATCGCTACCTTGGCAATCCGCTTGTCTATTGTGGTAACGTCGCAATGATGCCTGTGGAGGCTTGCGACAAGCAGGTTTATCCGGGTGATCTGATTGTGGCTGTCGGCGGACGAACGGGGCGTGATGGGATTCATGGTGCAACGTTCTCATCCGTTGAGCTGACTGAGGACAGCGAGTCAATCAGTGGTGGGGCCGTTCAGATTGGTAACCCCGTGACGGAAAAGATGGTGCTCGACGTCATTCTTGAAGCTCGCGATCGGGGACTGTACACAGCAATCACGGACTGTGGTGCTGGTGGCTTCAGCAGCGCCGTTGGCGAAATGGGAGAAGACACCGGGGCTGAAGTGTGGCTGGATCGTGCCCCGCTGAAATACTCCGGATTGTCCTACACCGAGATCTGGATTTCAGAGGCGCAGGAACGAATGGTGCTCTCTGTGCCCCCGGAGAACTGGGAGGAATTTCAGTCTCTGTGCAGTTCTGAAGGCGTCGAAGCGACCGCAATTGGTCAGTTTACTGACAGCGGCGAACTGGTACTGCGGTACGAAGACACAGAAGTTGGACGACTGTCCATGAGCTTCCTGCATGGAGGTCGCCCCCCCGTGATTCGGGAAGCGGTCTACGAAATACAGACGGATGCTGCCGAGAGCCTGACGGCGGAACAACTCGACGTTCTCGAGACAGCCGATTTTGGTGACTTGCTGAAAAGTGTTCTGGGTTCGCTGAATGTCGCCAGCAAGGAATGGATCATTCGGCAATATGACCACGAAGTCCAGGCGGGCAGCGTTGTGAAGCCGCTGACCGGCGCGGAAAACGACGGACCATCCGATGCTGCGGTAGTTCGGCCGGACCTGAACTCGATGCGTGGTTTGGTGGTGGCTTCCGGCATCAATCCGTGCCTGGGAGATCTTGATCCTTACTGGATGGCGGCAGCGGCAATTGACGAGAGTGTTCGCAATTGCGTGGCGACCGGAGCGGATCCCGATCGAATCGCAATTCTTGACAACTTCTGCTGGGGGAATACTGAACGGGCAGAGACATTGGGAACTCTGGTTCGTGCAGCGAGGGGTTGTCAGGACACTGCAATTGCTTATGGCACGCCATTTGTCAGTGGAAAAGACAGCCTCAACAATGAATTCAGCTTTGAGGACAAAAATGGGCAGCGGTCCACAGTTGCCATTCCTTCAACGTTGTTAATCACTGCACTGGGCCAGATTGAGAATGTCGAGCAGTCTGTCACGATGGATTTAAAGCGTCCGGGCAGCCTGCTGTTCCTGATCGGCGAGACATCAAACGAATGTGGCGGAAGTCACCTGTATCGAGTCCGCAACGTTGCTGGTGGGGCAGTTCCGCGAGTCGACCTGCAGCAGGCACCACGGATCTTCAGAGCTGTGCATCAGGCTGTTCGCAGGGGATTCGTTCTGAGCTGTCACGATCTCAGCGAAGGTGGTCTTGCCGTTACCGCGGCGGAAATGGCGTTCGCCGGCAACGTTGGAGCGAGCCTGCAACTTGACAGCGTCTCGATTAATTCCGGAGATCATCTCCCGCAGTCTGTGCGAGCGGGCGTCACGCTGTTCTCTGAATCCTGCACACGATTCGTCGTGGAAGTGAGTGCCGAAGACTCCTCAGCTCTTCGCGAGTTGTTTCATGGTTTGCCGCTGGTTGAGATTGGTCGGACCACGTCTGAGCAGGTCCTGGAAATCGGGCTTGGCGGGGCCACAGTATTGAAGGAAAGTCTTGCTGACCTGAAGGAAGCGTGGCAGAGTCCGCTGAGGTATTGATTCAATCGCGACAAAGCGAGGCCCACCCGACCAAACCTGCCGCCAGCGAGAAGCTCTGTCAGCCCTGTGCGTGACTGACTAACCACTGCGGGTGAAGATTTGGGCGACGAAGATCGGGCGCCTCTCCTGCCGGTGTGCCGCGAGTGATCCTGGCGGCGAGTGATTCCAACACGAGTCGCTGCTGTTTGGCGGGCTGCGTTGGCACACAGTGGTTACTCCGGCTGCAATGTTCCAGTACCGGACTTACTGCGGTGCAGCAAGTATGAACCCAACGGAATATCGTGATCAGGCCTCTTCAGCCACTGCGTCGGCACGTCCGGTTCTGTGCTGCCGTTGTTTCAGACTGGCATCAATGAAGTCGAGGAACAGCGGGTGAGGCTGATGCGGTTTTGATTTGAATTCGGGGTGATACTGGACCGCCACGAACCACGGGTGGTCTTGGACTTCGACAATTTCCGCCAACGTGCCGTCAGGGCTGGTTCCGCTGATCTGCATTCCGGCGGATGTGAATTCATTTCTGTAGTCAGGATTGAATTCATAACGGTGTCGATGCCGTTCCGAGATTTCAGCGGTCTGGTAGGCGGCAGACGCACGAGAACCTTCAGTGAGCAGACATGGCTGAGCACCAAGACGCATGGTGCCGCCTTTGTTGCTGATATCCTTTTGTTCCTCCAGCAGGCAGATCACAGGGTTCTGTGTGTCGGAAGAAAACTCACTGCTGTTGGCATCACTGAGTCCCAGCTCATTCCGTGCAAACTCGATTACGGCGCACTGCATACCGAGGCAGATGCCGAAGTAGGGGATACGGCATTTGCGAGCGTAGTTCACTGCCTGAATCTTGCCCTCAATTCCCCGCATACCGAACCCACCGGGTACAAGCACTCCGTCCACGCCCTTGAGCAGCAGCTCGGGCCCCTGCTGTTCCAGCTCTTCAGCTTCAATTCGTTTCACAATCACTTGTGTGGAATGTGAAAAACCAGCGTGGTCGAGCGATTCATAGATGGACTTGTAGGCATCGATGTGGTCGATGTATTTGCCGACAACTGCAATGGTGACTTCTTTTCGAGGATTGCGAATGCGATGAACGAGTTCGCGATAGTCGTCCATTTGCAGCTCACCGGCCTGCAGGTTGAGTTTTTCACAAATCAATTCATCGAGGCCATGTTCCACCAGCCCGACAGGAACTTCGTAGATCGAGAATTCCTTATCGACCTCTTCGATCACTGCTCGTTTTTCCACGTTACAAAACAAAGCGATTTTGTCGGTATGTTCGTGGCCAACATGCCGTTCGGTGCGGACGACCAGGATGTCAGGCTGGATGCCGATCTCTCGAAGCTGCTGAACGCTGTGTTGCGTGGGTTTGGTTTTCGCTTCGCGGGCAGCCTTGAGATAGGGGATGAGTGTCAGGTGAATGAACATGCAGTTCTCACGCCCGATATCGAGTGGAATCTGGCGGATCGCTTCCAGGAATGGGAGTCCCTCAATGTCTCCAACCGTTCCGCCAAGTTCGGTGATAACGACGTCAACGTCGGGCGTTGCAAGTCCCAGGATGCAGGACTTAATCTCGTTGGTAATATGAGGGACAACCTGAACCGTTCGCCCCAAATACTCTCCTCGCCGTTCTTTCTCCAGCACCGAGGAGTAGATTTGCCCGGTGGTGTAATTCGACCTGCGATTGAGCTCTCCGGATGTGAATCGCTCATAGTGACCGAGATCAAGGTCGGTCTCTGAGCCATCATCGAGGACGTAAACTTCCCCGTGCTGATATGGACTCATTGTTCCTGGATCCACATTCAGGTACGGGTCAAGCTTCTGCATTCTTACGGTCAGGCCGCGTCGCTCCAGCAGCATTCCAATTGACGCAGATGTCAGGCCCTTTCCGAGGGAACTGACAACACCACCGGTAACAAAGATATGACGACTCATGTTCCGTCCATGTCTGCAGGGAAGAGTGCTGGTCAGATTTTTGCGGACAGTGCCTCGTGTGAAATTCGGCTGGTCCGTCGATTGTTGAATTCCGGGGGGGAGCGGTCGTTGCCTGCACCGCCGGAAGTCAGATTCCATCATGTGACCGTGAATGCAGCCCGAGGGCCGATCGGTCTCATCGATACAGGCGGCAATACCCCTGAAATCCGCAGGGGCGGGCGGGGGAACGCGAATCAACTGGCCTCCTGGCCATTGGTGCGACGTCCGCTGCGGAGGAAATACCGCCTGTACGGAGACGGATGATAATGTCAGAGGGTGGCAGAAGTCCCGTTCAGCGACGAATCCACATGTTTTTTTTGTTGGAAACTGAAATCAGGATCGCAGGCAAGCCGGTCAGAAGCTGTCGCCTTTCCGGGTGTCGCAGGAACGGAACACGACGATTTTTCACATTCAGCAGACTTTTACGGATGTCCTGAAAACGAAACAGAAGCGAAATCTCAGAATACGAAATGTGAGCTCAATCCGCCGTCGAAGCTGCTGTTTGTGTCCTATGGTTCTGCGTGAAAGGGTTGATTTTGTTGATCTGGCGAGTGTGTTTCGCTGTGTCAACAAGTCCCTTTCCGGAGTGGTGACAGGATATATCCTCGCAAAGATGACGGTCTAAAGATGATTGCCCCCTCAAAAAACTCACGTCCCGGGAACAATGATTTCGAGACACTGAAGTCGCACATCCACGGGAAACTTGTGGAAAAGCTGGACCTGACCCGTGTCTCCGAGCTTGAAGGAGATTCGCTGCGACGTGAGATTCGAGTCGTGGTGGAGCACCTTTGTGATACGGAAAACCCTTTGCTGAATCGTTCCGAACGCGAACGTCTGGTGGAGGAAGTACTGGACGAGGCGTTTGGCTTCGGGCCGCTTGAATTACTGCTGAAAGAGGACGGCATTGCGGACATCATGATTAATGGTCCGCGTGATGTCTTTGTGGAAAAGGCCGGGCGCATCCTCCGATCTGCCGTCACGTTTCGCGATAACGAACACCTGATGCAGATCCTCGACCGCATCGTTTCTCGGGTCGGTCGCCGAATTGACGAAACCTCGCCGATGGTGGATGCCCGCCTGCCGGATGGCTCCCGTTTGAATGCGATTATTCCACCGCTGGCACTCGACGGTCCCTCGCTGACAATTCGACGTTTTGGGTCCAATCCACTGACACTGGAAGACCTGCTGAAATTTGGCGCGTTCACCCCGGAAATGGTGATGTTTCTGGAGGGAGCAATGAAAGCCCGGATGAATATGCTGATCAGCGGCGGTACCGGTTCCGGTAAGACGACCCTGCTGAACACGCTGTCCAGCTTTATCTCCAACGACAACCGAATCATTACGATTGAAGATGCAGCGGAATTGCAGTTGCAGCAGGAACACGTTCTGCGGCTGGAAACTCGCCCGGCAAATATTGAGGGCAAGGGACGAATTACAGCGACTGATCTTGTGCGAAACGCCCTGCGCATGAGACCTGACCGAATCATCATCGGCGAGTGTCGTGGTGGCGAAACCCTCGACATGCTTCAGGCAATGAATACAGGGCATGACGGGTCATTGACAACGGTTCACGCCAATAATCCACGAGATGCCATTTCCCGAATTGAAACACTTGTGAATATGAGTGGATTTGAACTGCCCATGGCGGCAATCCGCAAGCAGATCGCTTCGGCGGTGCACCTGATTGTGCAGGCCAGTCGACTTCAGGGAGGAGCCAGAAAGGTAACTTACATCTCTGAGATTGTGGGAATGGAAGGAGACATCATCGTAATGCAGGACGTTTTCCGCTTTGTCCAGGATGGCGTCAATGACCAGGGAAAAGCCTTTGGTCATTTTGAGTCAACCGGCGTTCGACCGCGGTGTGTTGACACGCTGGAGGCACACGGGATTCGTTTGCCCGCCAGTCTGTTCAGTGCACGGAGCATGAGA
This sequence comes from Planctomycetota bacterium, assembly GCA_017859815.1. Taxonomy (GTDB): domain Bacteria; phylum Planctomycetota; class Planctomycetia; order Planctomycetales; family Planctomycetaceae; genus SXXK01. The sequence continues at coordinate 22,194 of JAFMMM010000044.1, forward strand.
GGTTCATGATCCGGACGTTTGGACAGCACAGTTTTTCGGGAACTGAAAGATAATGGAAATCGACCCCATTTTTCTGATCATGGGCGGAGCGTTCGTCGGAGCTGCAGCACTGGTTGTGTTTCTGCTCACCACGTTCATTGATCAGCGTGACTCTGAACTGGAGGCGCGACTCACCGCGTTCACCGGTCGCAACAAAAAAAGCGGGCCGCTTGTTGCAAACGAGATCCTTCGTGACGGACTGTCGACGGCGCAGGGGATTATTGGTCGTATTCTGCAGCGGTTTGAGAAACTGCCGATGTTTTTTCGTCAGGCGGATTCACCCATTGGGATGGAGCCGTTCATTCTGCTGTGCGGCGGCTTGTCTCTG
>JAFMMM010000343.1 GCA_017859815.1 Planctomycetota bacterium
GTACAGGTTCATCCAGCGAAAAATATCATCGGCTTCCTCAGCAAAACTCTCCGCTCCCCGAAACGGGTACCGCACGAACATCAGATCAAAGTAAGTCTCAATCTCAGACCCGCGACGAAACAGTTTTGCAGACAACAGATTCATCCGCTCAAACCAGAAGGGATGTGATTCCCCGATCACGACGTACCACGGCTTCTCGATCGCATTGCCCGCTGTCCACTGCAGGTGCTTCCGACCAGGTGTGCTGATCGTGGCCACTCCGGTCAGCTGCTGTGGATGAGACGCCAGCATATCCATCGCCGCTTCGCCACCTGGTCCGTGCCCGGCAACGAACACCCGAGTATCATCCACACAAAGGCTTAACCGCAGCTTCCTTAACAAACCCAAAAAACGCCTGTGCTCTTCCGCGGACGCGGTATACGTCGAGGCTCCTGCAGCAGGCCGACCATCCGGGGCCTCAGACAGCACCGGGACGACCAAAATCCAGCCGGCCGCTGCTGCATGAGCACTCCACCAGTCCACCCACGCATCCGCTTCGCTGTCCAGTCGAGGGAATGCCAGAAGTACCGGCCAGGTTCGCGTCTCTGCATATTCGGGCGGCAGAACGACCCGAGCGGCGGAACTGTCCGCTGTGGACACAAGACGAATCACACCGGTATCCGTTGCAGACTGCCCCAGCCCCTGCAACGTGTCTGCCGCCGGCAGACCGCGAATCATCGCGGCGAGCCGATCAACACTGACTCCCTCTGCTTTCGCAATCGACGAAGCCAGTTCGTTCCGCCGCACGGTCTCGCTTTGCCCGGTCACCAGCAGATCCAGCACCTGCTGCCGCACAGCAAACAGCGACAGAACATCCTCCAGTCGCGTGAGCAGTTCTTCAGGGCCAAGTAACCAACCCGAAAAGGCCTGGGCAAGCTGTTCATCCAGTGCGGGACGATCGCCCTCGGGCACACTCAACAGCAGTTCATAAGCTGCCAGCCGATCGATGCTGTTCGCGTCCAGCCCCTGCAGCAGGATCTCCAGTGCCATCTGAGCTTCAAATCTCTGCTCCGGAACCGGCAGTTCCGCGCATCCTGCGCGCAGGCTGCGAGCAATGCGTTCCAGTCGCTGATCCAGCTCGTCGTAATCACGTGCCAGACGATCAACCCGAACAACCGCCTCCGGCGTCAGATTGTCACGCGGATGCAGTCGAGCACCGTTGCTTGCCAAACGGTGCTGGCCAGCATCACGGCGACTCTCAAGTTCCCCGGTAATTTCAGCCGCCATCAACTCCCGCACAACCAGTAACTGTGTCTGAACCGTCTCCAGCTGCTCCGGGAAGTCGGCGGCGATACCAGTGAGAATCTCTCCTGCTTCAGGGTAATACTCAGCCTCAAGCAGCATCCGCACAAGTTCAAGCCTGCGGGTGGGGTTGGTCACAAAACCACTGCACTGACTCACGATGGAAGGCAGATTCTGCCGCGGAATAGTATCCAGAGGAATTCGATAGCTCCACGCATGAGTCGTCGAATCAACTTCAGCAAACAGCTGATTCAGCGACACAATTTCGGAACGGACGATTTGTGACTCGCCCGCCATGGACACCGTCGCTTCTGCCATGCCGCGGGCATCAAATACACCCGGAAACGGTAGAATCTCTGGACACTTTTCCCGTGGTCTGCGTTCTCGCGCAATTGAAAAGGCGAGCGATGGCCATGCGTTCACGTCCGGAACAGGCCGCTCACTGCGCCGGGTTGGAACAAAGATCTGGCGATATCCCTGATCAATCAACTGCATCCGCAACCGCTGGTCCACACGATCAACCTCCCGGTCTCCGGGCGACAACGGAGCAACAGTTGATGCCGCGGAACTCATGCCCTGCAGAATCAGGCCGTTTCGCAGCCGAACAGAAGCGGCCACCGGTTTTTCGTCAGCGACAGGAAGAATCCGGACCTGTCCCTCAATCTCATCAGCACGGCTGAGTCCACCACCGCCACAGACCAACAGGTACAGCAGCAAACTGCCCGTCACTCGTGTCCCGATTCGTGCCGGCCAGCAGTTCATATGTGGCTCCCCCCTCAAGCCGCAGCGACTCTGTTCTCCGCATAACTAAACAGGCCACTCGGAAACCGAGCGGCCTGTCAGTGTAAAGGCGAAGCGGATTTTCTTCCCTGAAAACGTCCCCCATCCCTGGGGATCTTCGCCTGATTCAATTCCGCAGGCTTACTGCTGGAAGAAGTCTGTTGGACCTCGCAAGGTGTAGTACGGGTACTGGTACTGTGCCGGCGGCAGGTTATCCGGCGGATAACTCAGATCCTGCGGCACGGAATAGTTCTGGAATGTGCGATGCACCGGGACAAATGGCAAATTGCAGGTCCCATCCGGACAGTTTTGACCCGTATGCTGGCACATCTGACAGTTGGCTGCGTGGCCGTGGGATCCGGCGGAACCACCTCTCTGACAGTCGTCGCAGGCAGCCATCGAAACCGATCGCACAGCCAGTCCACTCTGTGCTGGTGCTGTTGCAGGCTGCCGAGTTGCTGAAACTCCCGCAGACGCAGCACACCCAGTCGACAACAATCCAATCGCCCCCGAAAGCAGCAAGGCCACCGTCACTCGATGCATGACTAAACTCCCTCGACCCCCAATGAACGTCTGCAATGCCTCAACAGCTCGCAGTTCTGATGCAGTCAGCCGCATCAGAACGTGATTCCGATCCGTGACCCAGTATCGTTATCGGCAGAACAACCCCGCAATCGTGCAAAATCCCTGCAATTCGGACGACAGATTTCCCGGAAGTTCAGAAGGTATTGCGAAATCAGCCACTTCAGCCTACAGTTCCAGCATCCGTCATGACCGCTGCGAAGGACCGCGCGGATCGACATAAAACAAATAAATGAAACGATTTACATCGTTCATGGAGGATCGCCGTGCATCTTGCTGCATCATCCAGAAGCCTCGCTCATCTGGATTTCTCCGCTGCCTGTCTGCAGTTGCAGGAATTGGGATTCGACAAGGCAGAACTTTGCCTCGGTGAAACCAGTAATCGGCTCCAACCAGAAACTATTGCTGCCGATCCGGACGGCACCGCGATGCGAATTAAGGACACGTCGAGACTCTCGACCGTCGCGCTAATGCTGGAAACAGACCCTGATCCGGAAGTCTTCACTGGAATCGTTCGCTTCGCTCAACTGCTCCGGGCGGCTCAAATTACCATCAAAGCGTCACCGGTTGGCACGCCATTCAATACCGAAGTCGATCGCCTGCGAGAAAGAAATCAAATCTGCCACCAGGCTGGTGTGCGACTGTCGATTCTCACCGAGCAGGGTGCTCTGACTGAGGATCCACATACAGCCATCGAAATCTGTCAAGCCAGCAAAGGTGTCGGAATCACGCTGGACCCCAGTGTCTTCATCTGTCGTCCCGGAGGTCCCGTAGACTTTGACGTCGTGTTCCCGCATGTTCTGCATGTGCATCTTCGAGACACATCACCGGAATCCATGCAGGTCCCCACAGGGCTGGGCGAAGTAGACTACAACCGCATCATCGCCATCCTCACACAGATTGAATACAACCGCAGCCTCAGCGTTGATCTGCTGCCCGGCGTATTTGAGGGCGAAGAGCGTTTGCGAGAACTTCGCAAACTGCGACTGCTGCTCAGCAGTATGCTCTGAGAAACGAAGCCGACACGATCACAACTCACCCGCGGCAAACGGTCAGCGAATGTCCGTGTGCTCACCCCACGAAAGTTCGGGAGCCGAGGTCTTCTGCACACAGTCAGCCAACTGTGGCCGCCGATGACTGCGCACCGCCCCGATTCGATTCTGCTGCCTCCCGGAAGCGATGCAAATCGCTGTGGATCTCAGCGAACTCCCGTTCGTCCGGCTCTGCACCCCCAAACCGAATTCGATGGTAGGCTTGAGCCAGTCGCTCTGGCATCCCGCTTAGCCCAGCCTGCAACAATAATTCGGTCAGGCGAGCCTCCGCCGCCCTCGCGTTGTCCAGCGCCGTGGCTGCCACAGGGCAGGGCAGCCCGGCGTCGGCACAAATCAACCGAAACTCCAGATATGCCTGAGTCATTCGTAATGCAGCAGTCGGTTCGCTAACCGTGGTTCCACTGCTTTCGCTGCGTTTGAGACGACGCAGTGCCCCGAAGCCACGCAACTTTCCTTTCCAGACCGCCACACCAAGAGCTATCAGAAAAAGGCCCGCCATCGGCCCTGCCACGCTTCTTATCCGAATGTACCGTCTTGCCTCAATCAGTGCGGAGACTGGTCCGTCTTCACGGAGTCGCATCCACACCGTCGACGCCGCAGCAAACAGTGGTTCCAGAAATGCTCGCTGCCGATCCGATGACATATCCGATACAGCACCGGTCCAGAACCCACTGAAAGCGGCCCCCATGCTCTGCAGCAGGGAACGGTCGCGAATGCCACTCCGGTTCGCCAGCCGATCAGAATACGGTGTCGGGTCGATCACTCGCCAATTGTCCCCCATCCATACCTCGACCCACGTATGAGCATTTCGCTGATACACGGCGTATTCCCCGGTGGATGAGTCAATTTCACAACCAGCATATCCAGTAACCAGACGACATGGCACACGCATCGCCTGCAGAAGCAATGTGCAGGCAGAAGCGAAATACTCGCAATGACCGGTCTTCCCTGTCGTTAAGAAAGCATCGATCGGATCCTCATCCAGATCAATCCTTGGCTGGTCCAGCGAATATCGGAAGCCGTTCTCCGGTGACAGATAATCGAGCACCACGCGAACCTTCTCTTCCGTACTCAGCCCCACCGGCTCCGGCCTGCCCCCGCGGTTGGCACGGAACGGGACGATTCGCCGAATGATTGCCGTCAGCTTCGGCAGGTTGCTCTGGATGTCACTGGAAATCCATGAATCAAAAAATACTCGCTCCAGTTGATTGGCGACTTCCCAGTGACGCAGTGTTCCGTCCCGGGCGTCCAGAATCGGATGACGCTCCCCGCTGGAGACTGTCCGGCTGCGCAATGATTCGGTGCGAATCCGATATTCGCGAACTCCAGGCATCTCCGCGTCGTTCGAATCCACATCCCATCGCAGAATTTCAGATCGCTGTTCCTGCTTCAGCGGGGGGCCCTTCTGAACTTCGAAACGACGGGTTGGAAGCAGACCGACCGGAATCGTTGCAGCGGATGGCTCCAGCCGAATGTCCAGCTCATAGTCAGCCGCCCGCTGTGCGCGCGGCTGTAATGATGGCCGCAATGGCCTGGTTGCACGATCATGCAACTCCCACTCACCGGCCTTGTAATGTGAATACACATTTCCGCGAAGGTAAAGCTCGTCCTGCTGCATGGCATTCAGAAATTGCTGGATGTTGACTTCGCGGTCACTGCGCAAATCACGAACCCGCACTGTCAGAGCCAGTTGATTGCTTTGCAGTAGCCGACCGTAAGCCCCCAGCCGGACGGTCCGTGTCAGCCCAGTCCGAGCGGCTCCGATGCCCAACGCCTCCCCTGGAGTCATCGCAAACAACGCGTCTGTATTCATCCACATCCGAGGAAACACCGCGAAGGCCACAACGGCCACAAGCAGTGAAATCCCCCAGAACACCCCCATTAAACGTTGCACGCCGCCGTCAACAATACGGTGAGTCCCCAGGTCAACACCATGACGAATCAGGACCGCCTGTTCTTCAGAGGCAGAATCCTGATCGCGAAGCCTCTCACGGCGGTCCAGCCCGAGGAAACGCAGCAGCAAACGCAGCCTGCGACCACGCTGTCGTGACGCTGCCGTTGACACCGGTTTCAACAGGGCGCGAGTCAGACGTGGACGACCGATAACACTTTGTATGGTCATCAGACACATGGCCCACTGAATCAACAGTGCCAGCACAACCAATGCCAC
>JAFMMM010000045.1 GCA_017859815.1 Planctomycetota bacterium
TGAGCCAGCGGGTGTTTTGAGCCAGACGTAGGGGGCATTCTCGCCACCGAAGACCGATATCCCGGCCTGCGACAAACCCTCTCGCAGCAACGCCGCATTATTCATGTAGAAGTCAATGCGTTCCCGAATTTCCAGCCGTCCCTGTTCCGTATAGGCAGCTGCGGCCCCTTTCTGAACCACATAGGAGGCACCATTGAACTTCGTCGACTGACGACGGTTCCAGAGTTTGTGCACGGAAACTTCCTCACCGTCAGCCGTCGCCCCGCGCAGCTCTTTCGGCACCACAGTGAAGGCACAGCGGATCCCGGTGAAGCCGACATTCTTGCTGAAACTGCGGAACTCGATCGCAACCTCGCGTGCTCCTTCAATTTCAAAAATACTGTGCGGAATGTCCGGATCTGAAATGAAGGCCTCGTAGGCTGCGTCGAACAGAATCAGTGAGCGATTCTCGCGAGCGTAATTCACCCATCGCTGCAGCACTTCTTTTGATGCCACCATCCCCGTTGGATTATTGGGGTAACACAGGTAGATAATGTCGGCTCGCTCCGCAGGAAGATCCGGTACAAAACCGTTCGCTTCGTTCGCCTCCAGATAAATCAGCCCCTCGTAGCGGCCGCCTGCATCAGCCGGACCAGTATGTCCTGCCATCACGTTGGTGTCGACGTAAACCGGATAAACCGGGTCCGTGATCGCGATCCGGTTATGATTCCCAAAGATGTCGAGAATATTCCCGGTGTCGCACTTGGAGCCGTCAGAAACAAAAATTTCGTCAGGAGAGACGTCGACGCCTCGCGACCGGAAATCATGTTCTGCAATGGCTTCACGCAGGAAGGCATAACCTTGTTCAGGCCCGTAACCGCGAAATGAGCCTCGATCCGACATCTCATCAACAGCCGTGTGCATCGCCTGCAGGACTGCCGGTGTCAGCGGTTCCGTCACGTCGCCAATACCAAGCCGAATGATGGAAGCCTCCGGATTGGACTCCGAGAACGCATTCACGCGACGAGCAATTTCCGGGAACAGATAGCCGGCCTGCAGCTTCTGATAGTGGTGGTTGATCTGAAACATCGTTCCTGTCACTCATTGATCAAAAGAATAGTACTTCCGCTCGCTGCTCGCCGGCAGCGGGCGGAAGATATCGAACTGCCATCGGGATTCCAGCTACCGGCTCAGAATCGGGACAACTTCCGTCTGCAAATCGCCGCCCGTTACTTCCACCTGACCGTCCGGGTGAATATACACGTCAATCTCACTGCGAACGCCAAACTCCGGCAGGTAGATTCCCGGCTCGATCGTAAACAGCGTACCAGGCAGAATTCGTCTCAGATCGCACGTTTCAAGATTGTCCATGTGTGTCCCGTTTCCATGAACTTCCTGAGCCATGTTGTGCCCGGTCCTGTGAAAAAACGAATCACCGTAACCAGCGGTTTCGATCACGTTGCGGACGGCGTCATCCACATCTGCTCCCGTCACGGGCTTGCCCGCAGCCAGACCATCACGCGCACAGGCGATCCCCGCGTCGCGTGCCGCAGCCACAACCTTGAACACATCGGTGTACTTCTGCGGCACCTCAGTTCCGACATACCCTGTACGCGTCAGATCGCTGTAACAGGAGCCTGAAGACTTGAGCCGCGCCCATAAATCCACCAGCACGAAGTCGCCCTCGCGAATCGCAGTCTGTTCTCCGGTGCCGGTGGCATAATGCGGATTCCCGCCGTTGCCGTTGACCCCGACAATGGGCGGACTGTAGGTGGTCGCATCATGTTCCTCAAAGTGCTGCAAAATGTGATCACAGACTTCCGATTCCGAAACCTGCCCGTTTCGGCGAACCCCGTCAGCAATAAACGTCCAGACACGATCAAACGCAGCATTCGTGATCGCCGATGCCTGCTTGTGAGAGTCATACTGTTCCGGGGTCAGCACAGATTCAAAGATCGAGATCAAGTCTCCCGATGAAACCACTTCAGTGCCAAAGGACCGGACCAACTCCACCGTCCCGGCGTCAACGCGCGAAATGTACGGATTGCCGTTTCGAGGGGAATACTCCATGGCAACTCGCTGGCAACCCGAAACCATGGACTGAATCCCAGCCTCCAGCTCCTGCCAACGCAGGTACACACTGCGGTGACCGGGGAGATGATCCAACGCCTCCGACTCAATTCGATGCACAAGCTTTCGAGGTTCTCCAGCGGCAGGAATGAAATAGAGGAAACGTCGGGATGCATGAAACGTCTCGGGAACATCGAGGATCCGATGGGCCAGAATGTTGGACCTGCGAAAGTCGTACAGCAACCATCCATCAATTCCAAATTCCTTCAATGAATCCTGAATCTTCTGCAGATCAAACATGAGCTGTTCCTTTTGCTGATGAAGTTGTGTGCCACACCGGAATTGCGTTCCTCGAGGAATTGAGTTGGGCACGATTGACCCGTCCCGCCGCAATCGGCCTCTCAACACAGTGCAGACCTCGGTCGAAACAGTGCAGACCTCGATCGAAACAGTGCAGACCTCGATCGAAAAAGTGCAGACCTCGATCGAAAAAGCCCACAGAAGCCGCCCCCGAACGCAGAGTATGCAGTCTGCCCGTCAGTCCGGATGTCCTGACTTTTCCGCCAGGCAGGTCAGCCCCGAATGGCACGCCGACGTCTGGAGCCAGACCAGCACCGGAGCCGTGGCCCCCGAGGGACAAATCCCTTCTGCCGGAATGCTGGAGTATCCTGTCGGTTTCCTGGCGTACGTCAACCGTCGGACTGATCTTCGCCGCCTGAGCCGGCAGATTCCGCAGCAGTCAGCGTGCGGGAGTCGTTGGCGGTTGAAGCTTGCTGCTCAACTGGAACTGCCACAACCGAATCCCTCGCACCTGCCTCCCGGGCAGCTTCAGCAGCGACATCTGCGCCACTCTCACCAGCCCGAATTCGCTTCTGGTCCTGCATGATTGCCATCAGAGTGACCACCACAATCGCCAGGAACTCCACGATCAGCATGACATTGCCGTATCGATTCAGCAACCGCGGAAATGGCGCACGTTCATCGCCGAACAGCGTTGCGATCAGTGCCAGAATCGTGATTACGAACGCCGCTGTCAGAGGAATGATCAGTCGAAACAGAAAACTGGCCGGACTTCCGGGTCCTCGCATAATCGCCTCATTGAGTTTCTTTGTGAGAAAAAACTGGCTTCGCAGCGAGCCATCATGACTGACCATTCGCTGAAGGCCAGGGCTGCTGACGATGTTGCTCAACTTTCCCGCAGGAGACAGCTGTGTCTTAGACCGTTTCCAGCTCTGTGACGACCGGTCGATTCCCGGAAAAATTGTTCAATGCTGACTTTCCGGGCTAAAGTTGCTCGAAATCCCCGACGGTACCGAAGAACAAAGAGGCAGACAAAACGGACTTCCGACCGAAAGTGTTCGTAAGATGAAGAACGGACTGCAGACAGGATCTCGTGGTGAACTTCAATGGACGGTCGATGCGGAGCGTGTGATCACGCTCGGCGGCGATGCGCGAGCCACGGTCTTCTCCACGCCCAATATGATCCTGCTGATGGAGCGTGCTGCACGCGAAGCCCTCCGCCCATTTCTCGATGCAGGTGAGGAATCCGTGGGGATCGATGTCAATATCCGGCACCTTGCAGGCGCCGGATACGGTGCTCACGTCCGCGGTGTCGCTGTGGTTCGCGAAATTGATGGCCGAAGAATTGGCTTCGATGTGGAATGCTGGTGCGGGGATCGCCTGCTGGGGCAGGGCACTCACTGGAGAGCGGTTGTCTCCGTTGAAAAACTGGTCCAGAACATCGCCCGTCTCAATCAAAACCAGCACGCCGGAAACCTCAACCCAGCCCCAGGGACACTTCCCGAATTCCAAACTCTGAAAGTCCGCATCTCCCAACAGATCGCCACGGTCACGCTGTCGCGACCTGCCAGCCTGAATGCCGTCAACGTCCGAATGACGAGTGAACTGGAACAACTGGTTGCCTGGCTGGCGGCTCACCCTCAAGAAGTGCGAGTCGTTCTGCTGACGGGCGAAGGTGCCGCATTCTGTGCCGGCGACGATGTGATTGAGCTTCCCTCGCTGGACACTGAAACAGCGCGACAACTCAGCCTGCGACAGGCTTCAGTCTACCTCGCCTTTGAACGACTTCCGCAACCTGTCATCGCCCTGGTCAATGGAGATGCTTTTGGTGCCGGATGTGTTGCGGCCTGTGCTGCAGATCTCCGCATCGCAGCTCACAATGCAAAACTGGGCATGCCCGAAATCTGCTTAGGCTGGCCACCGGGATACGGTCTGGCTCAACTGACCGCCCTGGTTGGGAAGTCGCGGGCACTGGAATTATGTCTGACCGGACAGCCCATCAGTGCTCGCACTGCACTCGAATGGGGCCTTGTTGGCGAGGTTGTCTCGGGATCCCGGCTGACGACGCGAGGCCATGAAATTGCAGCGCGACTGCTGCAAATGCCGGCCGAGGCATTGCGAGAAACGAAGCGGCTGATTCATCTCGATGAAGGAACACAGCCCAAAGTTGCCCATCACGCTGATACGGAAGCGTATATTCGCTGCCTGCAACTTCCGGATGCCGGGGAAGGCCTCAGGGCGTTTGCCGAAAAACGTCCGCCGCGTTTCACCGGGAATTGATCGCAACTACACCATTCGGAATCGTCAGGAATGCCCGTCTGCCAGACGCGAGCGAAAGGAACCAACGTATTGTCGCCGAGACGGTTCTGCACAGGTGATCACCCAAAGTGAATCGTCCTGCACCTGATACAGGGCCCTTTGCCGAAATCGGCAACCAAGTCTGCAGGCGACAGAAACATCCATTGTGATCGCCCAGCCCGGTTCTGCATGACTGATCTCCTGAGAATAGCCGGTGATCCGGCGGTATGACAGCCCTCCAGCGGCACACCAACACCGTAAACTGCTGTCTGCCTCGCGGTTTCTTTCGTCGGTCCAGACTTCGCCCGTCGTCGCCCACGCCGTCAGGATCACGAATTGAGGCGGCCAGACCAGCGATATCTCTGCCATTGGAATTCGAAATCGAACGTCAAAGTACTCAGCCGGAAAAGTGCCACGCATGATTCTGCCTGCCAAAGCGGGGCTGCCCCGACGCTCTCTTCGTTCATGGAATCGGCAGCCTCAACAGCCAGACAACCGGTTCTTTTACGGTATCACAACCCGTTCGCTCCAGGTTACCATCCAACCAGCAGGAAACAAATCGCGGCACTTCCGACAGCTCGCCCGGTATTCAGCACAACAACATCCAGCACAGCAATCATGTCCGGTCAGAACTCTCCAACAAGTGGTTTTCAGGTCGCTGCAAATTCTCTATGGAACTCCCTGGCGATTCCCGCTGCTCTGGCCATCACACTCCTCGTGTGTGTTCCGTCATCTCTGCCGCTCGGAATCCCCGGGGAGTGGACCTGGACACGCAATGCAGTCCCGGCTGATGCAATCGAACTCGCAGACCGACTGCTTCCCGCATTGCTTTGGGGGACGCTGCTGTTCTTCGGCATCACATGGGTACAGCACCGAATCGAGCGTTTCAGCCGACCAGCAGTCACGACCTGCATTGTCCTGTTGGCCATAGGCATGTCATTCTGGCTGCACGCTGTTTTGCAGGGGGCCAGTTCGCCACATCGTGAACTCAGACCGCTGTGGGTTCTCTACGATCGTTATGCAACGGGTTATTTTCTGAGCGCAATCGAGGATCGACGTGATGCCAGTACGATTCTGCGTGAATACAACGATCAGATGCAGGCTGGTGACGTCCTGCATGAAGGAACTCACCCTCCGGGACTGCTGCTGCTCAGCAGAGGAGCTGTTCGTCTTGCGGAATCATCTCCGGGGCTCGGGCAATTCTGCCAATTCATGGTTGCCGAACGCACGCGAAGAATGTTTCGGGATCTTGAATCCCGCGCAGGTATGGCAACCCAACTCTCCGCATCACAGTTACAAGGGCTGGCCATATTCTCCACAGCGTCGATCGCACTGATTTCCGGACTGCCGGTTGTCGTCTACCTGCTGCTTCGACTGTTCCAGGCGAGACCCCACGCGTGGCAGGGTGCCTCACTCAGCATCACCCTGCCTTCAATCGCCGTCTTTCAGCCCAGATCAGATGCGATTTATGCCACAACCTGCGCGCTGATCCTGCTGCTGTCGCTTCGCACCATCCGTGCTTCCAGTCGTCCACGTCAACTTGGAACCGCCGTTATAACGGGGATCCTTGTGTTTTGCTGCCTGCTGGTCAGCCTGGCCCATATCCCGGTCATCGTGGCAATCTTTTGTTATGCCGCGGTGTTGTTGCTTGTCAATCACCTGGCAAAAAACCTCCCGGAAGCAGCATACGATCAACAACTGAACTCCAGGGTCTTAACGTCCGCAGCAGCGATCATTGCAACCGTATTGCTGACAACAGGGGTCTTTGGGTGGCTGACGGATTGCCCACTGCTCAACGTCTGGCAGCAGAATCTTGCCAACCACGCCGCCTTCTATAATCAGTACGAACGAACATGGTGGAAGTGGTTCCTGATCAACCCGCTCGAGCTGGGTCTGGCAACCGGGCTGCCACTGCTGACACTGGTCCCGGCCGCATTGTTCCGACAAGTCGGGACAATCTTTCCATCAAACATCCGCTCCACCGCAGCATCGTCTGAAGTACAGCACGCAGCCCTGTCACTCAGTCTCGCAGTCACGTGGCTGATCCTGCACCTCTCCGGCAAGAACATGGGCGAAGCTGCCAGACTCTGGACGTTTCTTACCCCATGGTGGATCGTGATGCTGTGCACCGCGAATGCAGCCACCGGAAAAACACCACCGGCCAGAAACTGGAGAATTCTGCTGATTGCTCAATTGGTGGCCTGCCTGCTGACCACCAGCCTGATCAGCGGTTATTCGACCCTTTAGTCCGGGCTTTGCATCGACAGCGTGTCGTCACCCATCTGACGCACACAACAGATCTCCACTCCAGCCCGCAACGCCAATTCATCTCGCAGCATTTCCCAGCTCTGTGATATTCTTCGGAGCAATAGGCACAAAGGCTGTGCACTCACCAACCTGGAAGCCGTTGCTGGGACTCCTGAAATGACGGATCGACTGTTAAATATCTCTGCTTGTCTATTATTCCTGACCCTCAATCTGTCTGCCTATGCCGACGAAACACCCCGGGAATCCACACAACAAGCGGAACCTGCAGATCAGCAGATTGCTGATGACGACACTGAACGTTGGCTGCTGCGATATCAGTTCGAAGCTGGAACGCGGTTGCGTTACCTCTCCGAAGAAAAAATGACGCTGCAGGCCCAAATCGGAGAAAGTGAACGACGAGATCAATCACAGGCCAGGCAAATTCGCACGTATTCCGTACAGAAACAACGGCCGGACGGCACCGCGCAAATCGCCATGCAGTTCGAAGATGTCTGGATGCAGAAAAAGATCGACGACCTCCCTCCCATCGAATTCCGTTCTTCCATGCCTGAGAGTGAGGTGCCTCAGGTTTTCAAGGCTGTCGCGCACAGCCTCGCTGGCGCAGCATCCGTCTGTAATGTCTCACCCACGGGACAGGCCCTGGCTGCAGGCAATGACGGCGATCGTACCGCTGATGAGTCCTCCGATGCAGTCGACTCGTTTCTTATGCCGCTTCCTGCACATCGAGTCGCAATCGGGGAATCGTGGAAGGAAGAAATTACGCTGCCGGTACGCGGTGGCAAAGATCTGACACTGCAGGTTGTTGTGCTGAGAACATACCGACTGGATCAAGTCGAACAGGATATCGCCACAATCAGTTTCCGCTCCTCCGTTCGGACACAACTTCGCAGCCCGACCATTCGTTCGCAGCTGATCCAGGCAACTCCGGCAGGAGAATTCCAACTCAATTTGAAGACCGGCCAGATGCTGTCTCGGAAGTTTCGTCACAGCGCAACAGTGATTGGTGCGTTGGGAGCAGAGTCTCTGCTCAGTTCAGTGGGCGTAAAAACGGAATCGCTTCTGAAAGCAGAAGCCCCCGCGCTGACCAACTAGCTCATCCGCGATGCATTTCACTTGTTCCGGTGTCCCAGACCCGACATTCCTGCCAGGATCCTTGAATCTCAAGGCAGTCTAAAACCAGCGATTGGAGTACATCACGGCTTAAGAACTGCGGGTGTACCCGAAAAGACAAGAAAAAAGCGATCACGGAATCCCTCAAGCGAAAGCTTCGAGGGATTTTTTTTGTTGATCGAAAAAAACACGACGTTGATTTTCGACATCAGGATGCTGTGAGTGTTTCAAAAAGAAAACACAAGATGTGGTGCCCCGGGGGTGGAATCGGCACAAAGACAGGAAATCTGCACAAGCTGAATCGAATTCACAGCGAAGGCAAAACAGGAGGAATTTTTTGCTCGAACAGGAAATGTGACCTAGTTTCAATTCAACAGCAGCGGGGAGTGACCCGCACCTGAGACACAGAACTCAGGGCTGGTGATTTCGGTTCTGACAGTCAGAGCCACCTTTGGCGGGGTTCTCCCGCCGTGACGAAACCGTCCCCAAACGGGGCACACGAAGGAATTAAGCCATGTCTAAGTTTGCATCAAGTGTTAAGCGTTTTCTGGCCTCAGAAGATGGACCAACCGCTGTTGAGTACGCGGTAATGCTGGGTCTGATCGTTGTCGCTTGTGTGACAGCCGTCGGATCAATCGGCAGCAACGCCAGCACCAAGTTCGATTCTATCGCAACAACCCTGCAGTGATTCTGCCTTAGGCAGACTCGTTGCAGCAGGAATAAAGAGGGAATGCGGACTGACTGCATTCCCTTTTTTCTTCCCCCTTCGGTCTTTCGTTCAGCAGCACTGCACGAGAGCCCCTGTTGAGTTCATCTTTATCATTCCCAGCCTCTGTTTTATGGAGCCCTCAATAATGCAGATTTCTGATCTCATTCTGAACAACTGGCACGTCAAAGCCGTTTGCATCATCCTCATTGTTGCTGCATGGATTGACGGCAAGGAACTGCGAGTTCCGAACTGGATCACGTACCCCATGGTCTTCGCTGGCCTGATTTATTCCACTTCTGTCGGTGGAGTTGATGGCTTCATCGCCGGCCTGTTGGGCATGTTTACCGGCCTTCTGACACTTCTTCCTCTTTACTCCGTTGGTGGCATGGGAGCTGGAGACGTGAAGTTGATGGCTGGCATTGGAGCGTGGATGGGCTGGCAGGTCACTCTGGCTGCATTCGGCGTTTCCGTCGTCGTTGGAGCTGTCATGGCCGTCATCATGGTGCTCCGCAAGAACAAATTCACACACCACTACGGCAACTTCCTGATGATTCTGAACGAGTGGAAAACTGTTCGGGATCCCCGCAAGCTGTCCGAAATCGCGGCTGAGCGAAAGCCAACGATGATGTTGCTCCCTTACGGGATCCCCATCTGCATCGGCACCATCGGCTACTTCTGGTTCGAAAACATGATCTGAAGAGAACGGCAAGCCAGCGGCGGAAGTTGCCGCTGGCCTTTACCGTCAGGCAGCCGGGGCCGAATCATTCGTCCACCGGCTGCTCACTATTGCCTGAAACACATCAGGCCCTCCGCAGGGAAGTGTCAGACTTTAGTATTTCCTGACGGCATTGGGTAAAGGAGTAAAGACCGGATGCCGATTTTACTATTCAGAGGGACTGTACCGCTTGTATCGAAATTCCGGTCCGAGTGATTGCCAGCGGCGATCGACGGAACAGGAGGAATTTGGAACGACCGGCAGGTGCGGTCAAGGGGTTCCGGGATGAAACCGCAAGGTCTGATTATGCTGGCTATCGCAGTTTCCTGCGGGCTGGTTTCAATGTTTGGCGTCAAAGAGTTTCTGAAGAAGCAGGGAGATTCCAAAGAAGAGTCCGTGCGGATTCTGGCTGCCCGCACCGAGATCGATGCTGGTCAGCCGTTGGACGAACAGAATACATATCTTGTCAGTGTTCCGGTGTCACTCGTGCCCAAAGAAGCGATCCGAGGCCTTGATGAGGTGAACGATCGGGCACTCAGGATACCGGCAACAACTGGTGAATGGCTGCGTGCGAATCGGTTGGGCGAGAAGGGGCAATTCGGTGCCGTTGCTCGCATTCCTGATGGCATGGCGGCAGTCACAATTCCGGTTGATGCAACAACCACTCACAGTGGTATGCTTGAGCCGGGGAATCTGATTGACCTGATGCTGACCTATGATGACATCGATGATCCACGAAAAAAAATCACGATACCCGTGCTGCTGTATGCGGAGGTCTTCGCAATCGACAGTACCACGTTTGGTAAGGATGCTGCCGACAGACCAACTCCCAAGAACATCACTCTCGTGGTTACGCCTGATCAGGCACGAGCTGTGACCCATGCCCGCAACATCGGAGGAAAGCTTTCCACAGTGATGCGAAAAGTGGGTAAAAAAAATGAGGACGGAGGAGTCACGGTGATTTCCGACGAGTACCTCCAGAAAGGATTCATGAGGTCTAATCTGGATGCTCCGTCCGTGGCTCGCAGTGAAGAAGACTTTGAAGACACATGGGGGCCCGACGATCCGCGACCGGCAAGATTCCGCCGCGGAAAGGAAGAGCCTGAAATGACTCCGGAGATGTTGCAGGCTGAAGCTGAACTTCAGGCAGAAGAAGATGCCTTAAAGGCTGCACTAGCTGCTGAAGCCGCGGCGGAGGTTCCTGCCAGGCCCGAAAAGCCACTCTGGACCATGGAAATATATGAGGGAGACAACGTCTTACTGGAACAGGTTCCTCTGGACGCAGATCTCTCAAAATGATCTTTCGGGTGAACTTCCCGATCGAAGTAATTTTCAACGGACTGATCACGAAATTGAGTCGCCCTGTCAGGCAGTGTTCACGCTGACAGGTCGATCTCGTTTGAACACATTCAACGAAACACTGTGGTCTGCTTGCATGCCACAGTTATTCAGGGGTGCAGGGATGCGAACCTCCATTCAATTCACGGCAGTAGTGCTGGCCATCACACTGGCCACAGCCTTTGCCACCATCGCGCGTGCCGATGAGATCAGCACACTTCCGGTCTTTCGTATTCAGTCAGAGTCCAGTGAAGTTGACATGATCGAAGGCTCAACGATGTTAGTTGAGCATTCAGCGCGAATCCTGAAGGTGAAGGACTTCGATTCCGAAATTCTGACCGTGCGGGCGGTCAGCGCTCAGTCCATTGAAATGTTTGCCATTGAGCCCGGCTTCACCACCGTGACGCTGGTCGACGACAATGGACAACATGCGAAACTGGATGTACTGATCCGTGGTGATGTACGCCATTTGCAGTCGTACCTCCGACGGATTTTCCCCGACGATTCCATCAACGTCGAGAAACTTGGCGACAACTCGGTGAGGCTGGACGGCTGGGTCACACGACCGGAAAACGTAAATCAGATTCAGGAAATTGCCGAGGAGTTCTATTCCGGTCAGGTACTGAATCACATGCAGGCCGGCGGTGTGCAGCAGATCATGCTCAAGTGCACTGTTCTGGAAGTACAGCGATCCAAGTTAAGACGACTGGGGATGAATTTTGCCCTGTCGCGTCCGGACACGTTTCTCACATCAACCCCCGGGCCCATCACACCCATCACACAGCTTTTCTCGCTGGGAGCTTCCAACGGATCAGTCTCCGTTGGCAACCTCGAGAACACCTCCCTCACATTCGGCCTGACGCGTCCCGACAGCACATTTCAGGGCTTCGTACAGGCAATGCAGGACGAGGGAATTTTCCGAACTCATGCGACGCCCATGCTGACCGTACATAATGGGCGACCTGCCAATTTCCTGAGTGGGGGCGAAACGCCGATTCCTGTCGCCGGCGGACTGGGAACAAGCGGCGTACAGTACCGCGAATTCGGTATCCAGTTGAGCGCAGTGCCGTTTATTCTTGGCAACGGACGCGTTCGACTGGAAGTTGAAACCAAAATCAGTGATCAGGACTTTTCAAATGTCGTAGTGATCAATGGAGCCCCCACAACATCATTCCGCACAAACAGCGCCAATACACAGGTGGAAATGAATTTTGGCGAGGCACTTGTGATTGCCGGACTGGTCTCAAAACGAACATTCGGCACCGCGCAAAAGATCCCATTCTTTGGCGAACTTCCGTGGATTGGTGCCGCATTCAGCCGGAAGCAGACCACTGAAGCCGAAACAGAACTGATTATCCTGATCACCCCCGAACTGGTCGCCCCGGCACTGCCCGGTCGACTTCCGGCACCCGGTCCCGGACAGTCAACGGATACACCGGTTGATACTGAGCTTTACTTCCACGGTCTTCTGGAAGTACCTCGCTATGGGGCGGCAACCGCTTTGGACGGAAGTCCACGGCTGACTGCACCTCGCTGCACTGATCCAAACTGTCCAAGCTGCAGGGCGGGCGTCCAGTGTGCAGTCGCCAGACGCACGCAAGGCTCCGTCTACAGCAGTCCGGTGCAGGCTGAACCTCTGATTTCTCCGTCGAACTTGCCGGCAAACGGGGAAATCCAGCAAACTGACTACTCCGAATTGATTATCCCGCCAGCACCAACAACAGACTCACCCCCGGCAAATGAGGCAGCCCCGATCCCGGGACTCCTGCTGCGATGAGTTGCTGACCGAGCGACGAGACGTTTCAGTACCGATCCACTCACAATTCCGCTGAGATACTGCTATGAAGAGCGTACTCCGACTTGCCACCGTAGACCCCGACGAACAGTCCCGAAACAGCATCAAATCCATGCTGCTGGGCGTTGATACAGTGTGGCTGGAAGCGGAATGCTCACGCTACGAATTCTTTATGGATGTTGCACAGCAGACGCTGCCGGACATCGCACTGATCAATCTGGATTCCAATCCCCAGAAGGCTCTGCAACTTGTCGCTGAAATCGCCGCATCAAAGATCAACTGCGTTATTCTGGTGATCAGTACTTCGCAGGAGGGCAGCCTGATTCTGCAGGCAATGAGAAACGGGGCTCGCGAGTTCCTGAATCTACCGCTGCAATTGGAAGACTTCGTTGCGTCACTGGACCGACTCCGCGTTACAGTTCGAGGAAGTACCGGCGAAGTTGGCTCCCGCGGTGGCCAGATTATCACCATTGTTGGTGTCGGTGGGGGTGTCGGATGTACCGCGATTGCCGTCAACTCCGCCGCTACGCTGGCGAAGAATCCACAGAATACTCCAGTGATCATCGATCTTGACCTCGCTCTGGGTGATGCCGATGTCTGGCTGGACATCATCCCAGAACACTCCATTCGTGACATTGCAGAAAACATTACCCGACTCGACTACGGCCTGCTGAAACGGTCACTGACGCGACACGACTGCGGCGCCTACCTGCTGCCACGCCCTGTAGAGCTGGAACAGGATGCGATTGTTCGTCCAGATGACTTGCGCAGAATCCTGGCACTGCTGAAGGCAACTTTTAGCCATCTCTTCGTGGATATCAGTAAAAGTTTTTCACGCCTCGATCTTGCAGTCATGGAAGTCTCAGACCGCATCCTGCTGGTGACACAGCTGGATCTCTCGTGCCTGCGAAATGTGATTCGCACAATGCAGTTGCTGGATCAGTTCCCGTCGATTCGAGGCAAGGTGGACATTATCGTCAATCGCGTTGGACTGGACGAGTCTGACATCAGTCTGCAAAAAGCTCTGGAAGCGATCGGACAGAGCGTGTTCTGGCAGATTCCCAATGACTATGCCGTAATGATTGGCTGCCGCAATAACGGAATTCCACTGCCGCAGTTCGCACCACGGTCGCGTGTCGCCCGCAGCTTTTCTGACATGGTCGACCGTTTCGACGTTGTTGACGATGCTGCTGCCGGCGAAGAGGTTGCCAGAAAACGGTCCGGGCTGTTCGGTCTGTTTGCTGGTCGCTAAATGCCAGCCCTGCAATGCAGAAGTCACTTCATCCGGAGTCACTTCATCCGGAGTCGGGGCGTCAAAAAGGGGATTGCACGTAACCGGGAAATGCCGTTTCCTTAACCGCTGGCCCCGGCCGAGCGGGCCTCAGCTGCAGCAGCCACTGCCAGTTCATCACACCGTTCATTCTCCGGGTGTCCGGCATGCCCTTTGACCACTGTCATCCGTACGCTGTGACGCTGCAGCAACTCGTCCAGCTTCTGCCACAGCTCCTGGTTGGCAATCGGTAACCACTGCCGACCGTTGCGCCGCCGCCAGCCATTTCGCTTCCAGCCCGGCAACCACTCCATGGAGCCTTTCGCAACGTAGGTACTGTCGGTGATCACTTCGACCTCGGATCGCCTTTTCAGTCGCCGCAGTCCCTCAATCACCGCGCACATTTCCATGCGGTTGTTAGTCGTCTCTGCCTCGCCGCCACTGAACTCGCTCTCGCGGCCGGATGCCGGGTGACGCAGGATACATCCCCACCCGCCCGGACCGGGATTCCCGCTGCATGCGCCGTCGGTGAACAACTGCACAAATGGATCGCCTGCTTCGGATGTCATTCAGCCCAACCCCCGAAATCGTCCCGCCGGACGCATTGACTGCGTAGCGTGGTCAGCGTTCTCGATAGACGATGCGTCCGCGTTTCAGGTCGTAGGGAGATACTTCCACCACAACTCGGTCCCCGGGAACGATACGGATAAAGTGCTTCCGCATCTTGCCAGCAACGTGGGCCATGACCTGATGCCCATTCTCAAGCTCCACGCGAAACTGAGTGTTCGCGAGGGCCTCGACAACATTGCCCTCAACCTGGATTGCTTCTTCCTTTGGCATACCCTGAATGCTTTCAAATTGCTCAATAAAGGCGTGAACTGATCGGCTAAAACGCAGGAACCCGAACGCAGCCGGAAGTAGGGGGGAGATTGTCCGCCGGGCCGGTACCGATTACAGGCGTCAACAGACGCTCTGGAATTGAGACTTACAACCTGACAAAACAGTCAGCCAACACATGCCAGAGGCATCCTGATTTCTGACAAATGTGACAAAGTGACATCAGATTCGACAGCACAGACCAGCTGGAAACCGCCCGGGAGCAACCCAGTCCCCCCAAACCCACGATGCCTCGGTCGGCACCAATCATGACCACAAACAGGGGGAAACGCACAGCCGGGAGTCTTCAGCCGTGCTGCAGATGGTGACAAGTCGGACAGCGTTTCTCAAGACCGTTCCGCTTTTGGCGACCGGATCAGCCGCAGGTCTCGCTCCCGGTAATCAGACTTAGTGACAATATCAAGAGCTTCCCTCAGCAACAACTTGCCCGGTTGCTGATGAGTTCCGCTATCGCTGCTGATCTTTCACGGCCACCTCGAAGACCAGCATGTAGTTGTCACTCAGCACCCCTTCCACCTGACGCACTCGACGAAAGCCAGCTTCCAGAATCTCCGCTTCAAAGACCTCCTGACCGGCACGCACATGATTCATCGTCCACTCCGAGCTCTTCCCCTCAATCCGGTGGAAGTCAATGACATACACTTTCCCCCCCGGTTTTAAAGCTTTTCGAACAGAAGTCATCGTCTTAGCGGGATATTCAAAGTGATGGTATGTGTCACAGATGAAAACAGCATCGACAGAATCCTGCGGCAGTTTGGTGGAGTCATCACTGCAAAGCACGGTCTCCACATTCAGCAGTCCTTTTTCCCGCGTGGTTCTCCTGATGTGTTCAAGGAAGTTCTTTGAAATATCAACTGCCAGCACTCGTCCATCACGCCCCAGCTTTGCCGCGAACTCACGCGTAAACAGTCCGGTCCCCGCTCCCACGTCAGCAATCACCATACCGGGCTTTAACCCCAGTTCCGCGACAATCTCAACTCGTTTTGCAAACACCTCTCGGCTCTCAACTTCAAACCGAGCAGCAAACTTCTGCGGATCCGGGTCGCGAAAAGAATCATTGATGCCCGGACGAACGCTCTCCTGCTGTGCCAGCAGTGGTGTCCCGATCCAGCAAGCAGCTGCAAAAACCCAACCTGTCATCCTGCATTTCATATCCGTGTCGCTCCTGAGGTATTGCCTGATCTCACGATTGGCTGCACTCGCACCGTTGGTGCCGTCATTTGTTAGTACTCAAGTCCATGCGACACTGCGTTTCTGCCGCAACAGGATCTCCTGTCTGGTCGACCGGCCATGTAAACATGTACTTCCAGACATGATCATGCAACCAGCTGTCATCCGCTCGCTTCACGGCCGATCCCCCCGGCACCACCATGCTGTGAGCCCGACGACTGTCACCACCGACATCCACCTGTGTCATCAGGCGGCGACTGCCCCCAAATGGCGCGGTGGATTTCTCCACGTCAACCAGCGGTCCAAATCGATTCAGCCCGAGCAACAGCCAGCTGCGGCAGTAATGGTCACCGGTCCAGCCGGTATCCAGTACGTGGGTGAAGGCAAAATATCGATTCTGCGGCGTCGCGGACGGCAGCCCCTGCCAGGTTTCCAACTGATCCCGCGGGCCGGAAAACATCACAACACGTCCCACGCGCTGATGTTTGGCAAATCGCGCGGCAGTGGTGGACCCATGAGAAATTCCAGCCAAAATCACGCGTTCCCAGTCCAGTGAATGTCCACCGTCTGTCAGAAATTGCTTCCAGCCGGCTGAGGGATGCTGCTCTGCAAGGTACTGCACAAACTGCAGCGCCCGCTGCTGCATCCCGTCGGCCTCACCAATACTGACAACTGAACTGTAGTCCTGTCCGGTAGCAGCTTCCAGACGGATGTCTCCCAGAGCTCTGCCGCTGTCACGAACTTCAGGCGGGATCCGACCAAACCAACGATTGGCGTAATGAACCTGAATCGTGTGAAATCCCATGTCAGCCAAAGTCTCGAACAAATAACCATTGTGAGCCATCAGCCAGATCACAAGTTCGCCACGAGACTCTGCACCGGGATTCACCGCGGCATGCTGCAGGTCGACCGCACGCCCCTTTTCGTCACTGAATTCATAGCCGAGTTCAGGATACTCCCGCGCTGCAGGATTCATCTCACTGACCCGCACAGAGACCCTGAGCCTGCGGGTCGGCTGTGGTGCTGTCGGCTCGTCAGATGCAACCAAATCGGTTGCCCCAACGGCGAAGATGAACACACCGCAGACCCGCAGAAGAACCAACTGCAGTTGGGAAGTCACTGGTCGTCGCTGCAATTTGATTTCGCCCGATTCCATGTTCTGAATCTCCAAGTGCAGGAAGCAACAGGCCCGTTGAACGCGCTGCCATCCTGACTTCAACCACTCATCGTCCCACACTCTGACCGGAACCACGGCGACTCCTGGCAGCCTTCAGGGCGTAGTTGGATTCCCCCACAATCTCGCCCAGTCCCTGCAGAAATTCCGGTCCCACACTCACACGGCAGTCGTTCCCGGTCGTCAGTACGTAACGCAGTCTGTCAGCTTCCGGAACCTTCTCTGCTGCATCAACCTGCTCGCGACCAGCAGATTCGGACCACGAATCAACAATCAGTACGACATCCGTCTGTCCGGGATAACGTCCGATCAACGCTCGCACTCGATCCATCTCACTCTCGGTGTGCATGCCGGATTCAAATTTCACGGCGACCTGAGCGGTAAACTCGCGGTCGGCCTGATCGAGGGTCAGAATTCGATTCACAATCACGTTGGGCTCACGCCCGCGGCGGTCCACTCGCCCCGCCACGATCACGACATTCTCGGTTTCAATCACCTCGTCGTAGCGAGCGTAGTCTTCCGGCCATGCAATACACCGAACAATTCCGGACGGGTCTTCCAGGTCAAAGTTCGCATATCGGGAGTGCCCGTTGCGGCTGGGCTTTTTGGACAGGGCAATCTTGATGGACGAAATCATGCCCCCCAGCGTCACGTTGCTGCCGTCTTCCATTTCGGCAAGATCGATATTCCGATTGGCCGCATACCGTTCGACTCGTCGGGCGTGCTGAGTCAGCGGGTGCGACGTCAGGTAAAAGCCCAGCGTTTCCTTCTCATGCTGAAGCTTGACCGACGGTGTCCAGTCCGGAACGTCAGGCAAGGCACTCACTGCAACCTCTTCGTCCTCCTCATCGTCCGCTCCACCGTCGCCAAACAGGTTCATCTGACCGCGTGCTTTGTCTTTTTGACGTGCCACCGATGCCTGCACTGCTCGCTCCACCACCGCCATCAGCTGCGGCCGAGTCCCGCTGAGACAGTCAAGTCCACCGGCTCGAATCAGCGTTTCCAGTGAAGATCGTGTCAGTACTTTGGGGTCAACTCGCTCTGTCAAACTGAAGATATCGCGGAATTCTCCCCCCGCAGAACGCTGCTCCACAATGGCTCGCACTACGTTTTCGCCGACTCCCTTGATGGCGCCCATGCCAAACAGGATCTGGTCATCACGGATGGAAAAATCGACTTCGGAAGCGTTGATATTGGGGGGCAGAACAGTAATCCCCATCCGTCGAGCGTCATCGATGTGCTCACTGATTCGGTCGGTGCTCTCCATCTCGCAGCTCAGTAACGCAGCCATAAACTCAACCGGGTAGTGAGCCTTCAGATAGGCTGTCTCATAGGCAATCAGCGCGTAAGCGGTGGAATGAGACTTGTTGAAACCGTACCCCGCAAAGGCCACGATCAGATTCCAGAGATCCTGGGCGATCTCGCGAGCAATGCCGTTGCTGACCGCGCCCTTGATGTAGTCCTCGTGGAACCCGGTGATGATCTTTTCTTTTTTCTTGCTGATCGCCTTGATGCATTTATATGCACTGCTTAGTTCGATATTTCCAACTCGGTTCAGGATCCGCATCACCTGTTCCTGGTACACCATCACTCCGTAGGTTTCAGCGAGAATCTCGTCCACGGTCGGGTGCACTTCCCGCGGCGGCTTGCGGCCATGTTTCACATCCACGTACTCCATCACCATTCCGCCTTCCAGCGGGCCCGGTCGATACAGTGCGGAAGTCGCAATGATGTCTGCAAAAGAGTCCGGTTTCATCTTCGTCAGCAAATCCCGCATTCCGCCGGATTCCAGCTGGAAAACCCCTTTTGTCTCACCACGCTGGAGTAACCGAAACGTCTCTGCGTCCTGCAGATTCCCCTTCACCTGCTCCAGATCAAAGTCCGGGTCACGACGCTTCACATTCTGCACAGCCTTGTCGAGGATGGTCAGGTTTCGCAGCCCCAGAAAGTCCATCTTCAACAACCCGACACTCTCGACTGTCGGGCCGTCCCACTGCGTGATAATGTCTTCCTTGCCCGTGATCATCTGCAGCGGCAGCACCGTCTCCAGCGGCACATCCGCAATCACAACTCCTGCGGCATGAGTTCCCGCACTGCGAGCCAGTCCTTCCACGGCAACAGCAAAGTCCAGCAGTCGTCTTGCCACAGGGTCGGTGTCATAGGCCGACTTCAGCTCAGTACTTTCCTCCAGTGCATCCTTCAGTTTGATCCCAAGCGTATCCGGAACCATCCCCGCCAGCTCGTTGACACGCGATAACGGAACATCAAGCGCACGTCCGACGTCTCGAATTGCATTCTTGGCTTTCAGCGTTCCGTACGTGCCGATCTGTGCAACATTTCGTTCGCCGTACTTCTCCTTGGTGTAGTCAATCACCATCTGCCGCCGGTCGCGACAAAAGTCGATATCAATATCAGGCGGCTCGTTACGACTGGGGTCGAGGAATCGTTCAAACAGCAGGTCGTATTTCAGCGGACAAACGTCCCCCAGACGCAGCAGATAAGCCACGATTGCTCCACAGGCTGAACCTCTGGCACCGCAGGGAATGCCGTGCCTCCGGGAGAACTCCACAAAGTCCCACACAATCAGGAAGTAGCTGGCATACCCCTTGGACTCAATGACGCTCAACTCATATTCCAGCCGCTTCCAGTGAGCGTCCGTCAACTGCTCTCCGTATCGTTCGTGCATGCGTTCGTGACACAGGTCGCGCAGATAGTCGATGTCCGTCTTGTCGTCCGGCGGTCGGAATACCGGATACAGCTTGCGATCTTCCAGCTGAATATCGATTCGCTCGGCAATCTCCTGTGACCGGGCAACAGCCGCTTCCTGCCCCGGAAACAGGTTGTACATCTCATCCGGAGAACAAACATGGAGCCCGTCATGCTCCATCTTCATGCGTTTCTCGTCATTGACGTTGGTCCGTGTGTTCACACACAACAGAACGTCCTGCACAGCCGCATCGGATCGATGCAGGTAGTGTGCGTCGTTGGTCGCCACCAGCGGCAGTCCCATCCCCTGAGCAAGGTCGACGGTCATTTCCATGCACTGCCGCTGAATCTCAAAACCAGCGTTCTGAATCTCCAGATAGAAGCGGTCACCAAACACGCTCGAATACCATTCCACCAGCTTGCGGGCATCATCGTGGCGGTCTGCCAGCAGCAATCGGGACAGTTCTGAAGAAGCACATCCGGAAAGGCAAATAATGCCCTCGTTGAATTCTGCCAGCAGGTCTCTGTCAATTCGCGGCTTGTAGTAGAAGCCTTCGATATAGGCCAGCGACGACATTCGAATCAGATTATCAAAGCCCTTCTGATTCATGGCCAGCAGCGTCAGATGTGTTGATGCGTCCTTCTGCCGACCGGCACTGCGATCAGTCCGTATCCCGGGCGCGACGTAAGCCTCGTAGCCGATAATCGGTCGTACACTGGCAGAACGACAGGAACGGTAGAATTCCATGGCACCATACAGGTTTCCATGGTCGGTGATCGCGATGGAATCCATGCCCTGCGACTTGACGTGGGAGATCAATTCCGGAATCCGATTCACGCCGTCCAGCAGACTGTAGTGAGTGTGGCAGTGCAGGTGAGCAAACGGTCGAGTGTTGGCGGCGGGTGCTTCACCCGGAATCTCGATGGCAGACATGACGCAGCAAATCCCTTTCGCAGCATTACTTGGACACGGACCGCCGGATCATATCGGTCTGCAGTGGCAGTTTACAGCGAACGCCGCAGTCGTCCCGGAACGAATGGCTGCGGCTGCCGGGCAGGGCAGCCAACCACGATCCTCGCCACGGAATACCGACCAGTCTCCGGCCGGATGCCGACCGCTCACACACCGTCGCCGCACTCCTCGGCCAGATTCAGCAGCCCGCTTAATGTCTCCTCCTCAGCAGCAACCTCCCGCATCCCGCAGCCAAATCGCGACAGCAGCAACCGCCGCAGAGTTTCAAAACGCTGAACTAAACCGCCGGAGACCGCCAGTTGATCCCATTTCTGTGCGGGATCCAGCTGAATGGCAAACCGGTGATAACTGTCCGCCATGAATGTGAAGGCTGAATAAAACAGGTTCCCCACCGTGAGATTCTCGGTGGAGATCCCGGAGATGGTGCCGCTGTCCCCCGTGGCTGCAGCAAAGAAACTTAAATCACACTGCAGACCCGTGGCGGCGGACTGATCCACCGACTGCGCGATGCGTCGCCATGCTGCTGACTCATCGACCCCACCACCGAGTTCGGTCAGTAACTCGAACAATACTGTCAGTGAACGTCCCGCAGGAATGTGAGTCACCGTATTCAGATACTGGCCGCCAAACCAACAGCGAGTTTGACATGCCCCTGGCTGAAATTCGGGAGTGATCCGGCTGACCTGGGAACCGGTTGAGATGTTCAGAGATAACTCTTCAGACCGCAGCCGGATTCCCTTGAGTGCTGCCTGCTGATCACCGATAGCCGGGTACACAGGAATCGCTCGACCGCTACAATCCCATTCCCCGATGACCTCATGCTCTCCAGCAAGTCGAGGCCATTTCAGTCCGCCCAGTCCACATCGGTCCAGAACGCTTTCGTGCCAGTCCCCGTTGCGCAAATTCAACAGACCGAGGGCATGAGTCCGATGCAGACGAGGCTCGCAACCACAAAGCTGACTGATCACGAAATCCCCAATCGTCAGCGGCTGAACAGCCCTGGGAAGTTGGCCGGTCTGCTTCAGCCACGCCAGCAGCGTCAACGCAGAACCAGGTTTCAGTTCCTTGCCCAGCTCTTCGAATTCATCGTCTCCCAGACGCTGCCGCAAATCGTCCAAAAACGACTGCCCTCCCGTATCGTCCTGCGGAAACAGAGCTCGCTGATCGCGCCATGAAAGATATGGCGTCACCGCCTGTCCACTTCCATCCACCAGCAGAACTCCGCCCATCTGGCTGCAAATCCTTAGCTGTGCAGGTTGACCATCTGAACTGATACGAGCCAGAACACGCTCCGCTGCCGCCAGTATGGCGTCCGGAGAGACCTCGAAGAAACCCGCCGAACCGGCTGGCAGAGGCCCCGGAAAGGCCTCTCGCTCCACGCGTTCGATCGCCCCGGTGCGACAGTTCAGTCGTCCTCCCTTGATCGAAGACGATCCAATATCCAGCCCAATCAAATCCATGGCAGTATTCCAGAATCAGAAGCAAAGCAGACCCGGAGCTTGGTACCAACTGGCATTTCTTCTGTCCACTCATCACCAGCCGATATCCGCGTCGCCTGAGCCGTGCTGGTGATTGTGGGAAGCTTGCCGCAGGTGGCTTTTCGCGCTGACAGTGT
>JAFMMM010000344.1 GCA_017859815.1 Planctomycetota bacterium
CGGAGCGTGCTCAATCCCGAGGAATCCGCCGCCCAGATACGACTGTTCAGAAGGGGCTGCACCGCCTCCAAATTTCTGCAGCCAGACATGAGATGGCAGGTTGGCCTGAGACGGTCGCGTCTTTGAAACGATGGCACCCAGCGAGGGAGAGTCTGCCGCCGGTGACGAGGAGCCCGCAAGCAGCATCTCATTGGCAACATTGTGGACCGGGACGCGGTGACTGAGTGAGCGGATGACGCAGTAACGATCGGAGATTGCAGCGAGAGACGGCATCAGTTCGCCCACCTGAAATCCCGGAGTGCGAGTGGCAATTGGCTTGTAGGGACCACGCAATTCGGAAGCAGCGCGGGGTTTGGGGTCCCAGGAATCAAGCTGGCTCAGACCGCCGTACTGGTGAATGAAGATGCAGGACTTCGGGGTTTGAGAACGAGCTTTGTCAGCTGCCAGCAGTTCGGGAAGCTGCAGCATGGGCACTGCTCCCGCAACACCGATGAGTCCGTGCTGCAGAAGTTGGCGCCTGTTGGGTGAACAAAAAGCGATGGGCAGCAGACTAACTCCTGTGAGCGACGAGCGAACGCATTCCGGATTGCCGGATGACGGAGAAACAGTGATTTGGTCGGGGACGAAGATTCCGTCTGAATGGCAGTATCGGCGGAACGGAACTGCGTGCAGGTGACCACGAACGGTGCAGTTCTGTCGTCGTTTCGATACCGCGGATCGTTGATTCTGTCGTCCATGCTGAAGACTCATGATCGGACATGCAAGTCGAAATCGCAGTTGCCGCTTTGGAAACACTGTCAGCAGCACGAGTTCTGTGGGTGTACGGAACGAGTGTCGCCCCTAAACTATCCGCAGTCTCGCTCCCCGAGATCGTTTTCCCACGCTCATGGCAATTCCGCGTCACCAGCGATGTGGTGTCGGTTGTGGCGGACCGGGTGTCGCAACGTCAATCAGCAGAAGGCAGGTCCACTTGGGCGATCCGAAACGTGAATCACTGGCTGTTGCCAGTCAGCGCGCAATTTTGGCCGGAGTATTCAATCCCGATGACGGGTTTGGACGAGATGACGCGCTGGCAGAGTTGCGTGGACTTGTCAGTACCGCCGGAGTCGAGGTGATCGGCGAGATCATCCAGTTCCGGGATGCGCCAGCGCCTTCAACCTGTCTGGGAAGTGGCAAGCTGGAGGAGTTGAAACAGCTTGTCGAAGCGAATGACGCTCAGATGGTCATATTTGACAACAATCTGACGCCATCGCAGGGACGTGCGCTGGAGCAGTTTCTGGAAAAGCCGATCGTGGATCGATCGGAAGTCATTCTGGATATTTTCGCAACGCACGCGCGGACTCACGAGGCGATGTTGCAGGTCGAACTGGCGCAGCTGATGTATTATCGAACGCGGCTGAAGCGCATGTGGACTCACCTGGAACGAATTGGCGGTGGCGGCACGGGTGGCCTGGGGGCCGGTCGCGGTCCCGGCGAGAAGCAGCTGGAAACCGACCGTCGACTGGTGGACCGCAGAATATCCGAGCTCAAACAACGGCTGGCTGCTGTGGAGAGTCGGCGATCAAGAACCGTTTCCGGCCGGCATGAGCATGTCACAGTATCGCTGGTGGGTTACACGAACGCCGGAAAAAGTACGCTGATGCGGACCCTCACGGGAGCTGACGTACTGGTTCAGGACAAACTGTTTGCAACTTTGGATACACGGACACGCCGATGGAAGCTTCCGGCCTTCGGAGATGTCCTGCTCAGTGATACGGTGGGTTTTGTCAGAAATCTGCCGCATCATCTCGTGGCCTCATTCCGATCAACGCTGGAGGAAGCGAGGAAGGCCGACCTGCTGCTGCATGTTGTTGATGCCAGTAACCCGGATGCCGAGCGGCAAATTGCCACGGTTTATCAGGTGCTGGGAGAGATTGGCGTCGAAGTCCACGATGTTCTGTTGGTACTGAACAAGGTGGATCGCGTGGAAGATCATTCTTTTATTGATGTTTTGCGGCATCGATTTGGCGATACCGTTACGATTAGCGCTGCTGAAGGGCTCGGCCTGGACCAGTTGAGTCGGCGGGTTGCTGAGCGTCTGGCAGGAGGATTTGTCGAGGCCGAAATCGAAACCAGCACCGGGAATGGGCGGCTTTTTGCGTGGTTGACTCGGCACGCTGAAGAACGCAGTCGAGTGTATCTGGACGATGCCTCAACTCGCGTCCGCATCGCCTGTCGATTGCCACGGCAGGCCATGGAAAGCATGCCGATGGACGACACCATCGTAAATTTGCTCAGTTGAACACTTCTCGTCCCCTGGTGATTCCTGCGGCAGTGAACGAACAGACAACAGATTGACCTGAGAGAATGCGATGAAGCCAATTCTGAAGATCATGATCATCGTGGCAGTAATTGCGGCCCTGGGTTATTACGGCGTCCGCCGCGGTCAGCTGTGGCTGGCTGCTCGGAATCAGCCGCAATTCCGCACCGCGGAGGTGCAGTTGGGGGACCTGCGAATCTCTGTCAATGCAACCGGGGAGGTCAATCCGGTTGTCAAAGTGAAGGTTGGAAGTTTCGTCTCCGGACCCATTGACACTCTGCATGTGGACTACAACTCCGAAGTCACAAAGGGGCAGTTGCTGGCCGAGATTGATCCGCGGATTTATGACGCAGCGGTTGCCCGCGACAAGGCGGCCCTGAAGACGCGTTTGGCGGAGGTGGATCGTGTGAAGGCCGAGTTGCAGCGTGCGACAAATGATGAAGGCCGCGCTTCCAGGCTGAGAGAAGAAAACGCGGAGTTCATTTCCCAGGCAGAGCTGGACCAGTACCGTTTTTCCAGAATTGCTCTGGAGGCCCAGTTGCAAGTTGCGGAAGCCGGCGTCAGCCAGGCGGAGGCGAACCTGGAGAACTCCACCGCCAACGTCGGCTACACCCGAATTACTTCACCCGTTGATGGGATGGTCATCGATCGACTGATCGATCCCGGGCAGACCCTCGCCGCTCAGTTCCAAACCCCGGAGATGTTTGTGATTGCTCCCGGGATGCGGGAAATGATGCACATCACTGCTGCCGTCGATGAAGCTGACATTGGGCTGATTCGCTCTGCACAGGATTCCGGGCAGCCAATCTTCTTCACTGTGGACTCGTACCCGGACGAAGTTTTTCGCGACGCAAGAATTGAGCAAATCCGGATTTCGCCGACTGTCAGTCAGAATGTGGTGACATATCCGGTGATTGTTGCGACACCCAATCCGGACCTGAAGCTTCTTCCGGGAATGACCGCCAGCCTCACGTTCCAGGTGGTGGAGCTGCGGGATGTGATCAAGCTTCCCAATGAAGCGCTGCGATTCAATCCTGAAAAGACGAATGTGCGGGAGTCGGATCAGCATTATCTCGAACTGTCGCTGCAGGATGAATCAAACGAAGAAGCCGCGCAGTCTGCGCTCACACCCCCGGTGGATGAAGTGGTCGCAGCGGCATCTCAGGCCGCGGATCGAGTGATTTGGGTTCGGGAAACAGCCGAAGAAGCTGTGGCTGCCGGGCGCACCGTCCCGGAGCACATCACTGATGGTTTTTCGGGACTGTTGCGTGCTGTGGAGGTCGTGGTTGGGGAAAGCGACTATCGCTTTACGCAGGTTTTGAATGGTGAATTGCGGGATGGCGACGAGGTCGTCACTGGACTGCGTCCGCGGGAGGCAAAATGAGTTTCCTGCTGACAATTTCGGTCGCAATCCGGGCACTGCTGCGGAACAAGATGCGAGCGGCACTCACAGTCCTGGGGATTGTCATCGGAATCGCTGCGGTCACGACGATGGTGTCTGTCGGGACCAGCGCCGGGCAGTTGCTGCAAAACCAGATTCAGTCCATCGGTTCCAACTTTCTGGTTGTTCAGCCGCGGCAGCAGCGCCGCCGCGGTGTACAGTCCGGCAACATGATTACGCTTACCGACGACGATGCAAAGGCGATCGGGCGGGAATGCGACGCTGTCATTGCCAGTTCTCCGCTGGTCTTCGGTGCTCGACCGGTCGTCCGCGGAAACAGCAACATGCAGCCTCGCGAAATGTGGGGTGTGGGTGTTGACTATCTCAGCGTGCGCAGCTGGGAGATTGACGCCGGAGGTTTCTTCACGGAACGGGATCAGCGGGCTGGCAATTGCGTCTGCGTCGTGGGATATACCATCGTTAAGGAACTCTTTCCGTCCGGGAATCCGCTGGGGCAGCAGCTGCGGATTGGAAATATTCCGTTTACGGTTGTGGGAGTGCTGGGGCGGAAGGGGGCCTCTCTTACTGGCGATGATCAGGACAATATTGTCCTGATGCCTTACACAACAGTGAAGCGCAGATTGCAGGGGTCTGCCTTCCGTGATGTCGCCGCGATTCTGGTTGGTGCTCGCGCCCCGGAATTAATTGAGACAGCCAAAGAGGAAATTGAACAGTTGCTGCGGGATCGGCATCGCATTGCCCCGGGGCAGAAGACTGATTTTGAGGTCGTCACCAGCGCTCAGTTATCGGAGCTGTTTGGGACAATCACGGGAATGATGACCGCGCTGCTGTCATCAATCGCTGGGATTTCTTTGTTGGTTGGCGGTGTAGGGATCATGAACATCATGCTGGTTTCGGTCACGGAACGGACTCGCGAAATTGGGATCCGGATGGCCGTTGGGGCACGCGGGCGAGACATCCTCGTTCAGTTCCTGATTGAATCGATCGTACTGAGTTGTTTCGGTGGCGTGATTGGTCTGCTGCTCGGAATCTCGGCTTCGATCGGCATCACCACACTGATTAACAACGTCAGCCCCGGCGCTGACTGGCCGGTGGTCGTTTCCATCCCGGCCGGGATCGTCGCGATGATCTTCGCGGCAGTTGTTGGTCTCGTCTTTGGCCTGTATCCGGCATGGCGAGCCAGCCGATTGGACCCAATTGACGCGTTGCGATACGAGTGAAGCCGCGACACAACCAGCCCGGTTGGCGGGTGTGTTTGGGCCCAGTGGAAACTCCAGGCGTTGTCACGGAGACGATTTGAGCCGGTGTCTGCGAATCTCCGGAACAGGGAGAATCCTGTTCAGTGCAAGCGCGTCCTTGACTTTGGACGCGAATCTCGGCAGCATACGCCCTTGAAATTCCCGGGCCTTAGTTCTGTGGAAACAGAGTCAAGGTTGGGGGAAATTGAAAAAGCTGGACTGCGTATACTCGGTCAGCCCCTGGGGTTCTGTTGTAAGTCGTTACCCTGTCTAGCCTTGTGCGGTTTGGTCGCCTTTTGGCGGCGATCTTCCTGCAAGCAGGTGATGTCTTCTCGGACGCCCGGTGATCCATGCGGAAGCCGCTGCACAAGCACAACAGAGCGTTTTGCCGATGTTGCTTGACAGTCATTGACAGCAACTGTCGGTGCGTTCCTCAGCCGATCACGAGATTTTGGTCGAAAATTCGGGGAATGTTTTTGAGCGGTGGTCTGGTTGGACGAAACAGTTGATTCGCCGGTCGGGAACATTGATTTCGCATCCAACTGGACGTCAAACCGCGCGGGAATCTGATCTCAGACACGGCCGGCAGCGTCGAAATGGATGTGCCGGTGGTTCGCGGTCAGCACACGGGCTCTGGTTTTCGTGTGATGGAAAGACCGCAGCATCCCTTCGGGAACGATCGGGGTGCCGTCGGCTGGCAGGGATTTGAACAGTACGGGTTACGGCGGGTTTGTACTGACGATCTGAAATCGTCGGACTTTTTTGAGACAGTTTGAATTCGGGAAGACAGTCATGCCTCAACCAAAGCGAAGGCAGTCAAAGTCGCGATCACGAAAACGCAACAGCCACAACACAATTCAGCCGAAGCAACTGGCGAAGTGTTCACAGTGTGGAACGCTGGCGCCATCGCACGTGATTTGCCCA
>JAFMMM010000345.1 GCA_017859815.1 Planctomycetota bacterium
ACGGCGAAGCTCAAATCGAGGATCCTGCTGGCCAGCTCCGCGTTGTTTCTCGGCCGGCGGACGCTCGGATTACCATGATTATGGAAGGTGCGCTCCTGAAGCTGTCAGCACCAGCCGGAACAGTACAGCTGAATCCCAATATGTCGGCGGAGATCCCAATTCAGATCTTTCGTACCCAGGGCTTTTCCGAAAGTGTCAGCGTTGAACTGCATTTACCCCCGGAACTGAGGGGCATTATACGATGCAACCCGCTGGTCCTGGACGCCACCGAGGATTCGGGAGCGCTGCATATCGAAGCGCTGTCCCGTCACGAGCTTGCTGGCTTTTGGGGGATCCGCGTGACAGCTTCGGCGCATCGAGATGGCTGGCCGGTTGTCTCGGAAGCGACGGCTGAGATTGAGCTTTCCGGGAACTGAACAGATCTGTGCAGGCTCTCGCTCTCGTGTCCGGTCTCATCCGGCGATCACATCGGCATATCGCTTCGCAAGACTGCGCACGCGACATTCGTCAACCTCGACACCGAGGCCCGGTCTGTCGAGAGGTTGACCGTACCCGGCATAACCAAAGGTCAGGTCCTGTTCAGTAAGCCGCTCTCGAACAAGAAAACGATCATAGCTGCCTTCCACGAAGCGATGACCTCGAACAACAGATGCAAAATGCCTGCCGGCAGCCGAAAGGATCCCAGTCTCACCTACCTGACAGCCCAGTTGCCAGTTCAGTTGGCTGATGTTGGCAAACTCGACCAGACGCAGCGATCGCAGAATGCCGCCGCATTTCGAAAGTCGAATATTAAAAAGGTCGCACAACCCGCCGGAAACAGCTCTTTCCGCGTCTTCACTGCAACAGAGAGATTCATCCAGCATGATGGGAACGCTGATCTCGTCCCGCAGTTGTCGAAGTGCGGCAACATCCGAATGTGGGACCGGTTGCTCAATACAGGTCGGACCGAATGCGAGCAGCGGCCGCAGTTTTTCTGCTGCTTCCTCACCCCGCCATGCCTCATTCGCATCCAGCCGCAAATCGCAATTCCTGCCGGACCAGAACCGTACGCGCCGAAGGATGTCTGCATCAGAAGCACCAGCCATGCCCACTTTCACCTTGATGGCTCGAATCCCACCGAGACGCATCAAAATTGCGGACTTGCGGAGAGATCGAGGTGACTCGCCAGTGATAATTCCGCTGTAGTTGACAGGAATGGGATCGCCGCATGTCCCTGATTTGGAGAGCTGCCGGATCAGACCGGAGAGGGGACGATTCTCAGCCCGACAGGCTGCGTCGAGAATTGCAGTCTCTGCGGCTGCGCGAACCGAGTTTCCGAAACATTCACGCGACACAACACCGGCGTCTGCCTCGGTTGCACAGAACCTGAACAGATCGATTTGCTCTGCTGCCGCAGCGGCGGAAGTGAAGTCTGCCGCTGCAAGATCCCCGAAATCCGTCCGGCTGATCATTCGCCAGGCAGAGTCGATGGACTCTCCTGTTACATAAGTCCTCGGAAGACCTTCGCCCCAGCCGACGCTGCCGTCCCGCAGGACGCAGCGAAACAACAGTGTCTGTGTCTCGCTGCGATGATGGGATGCGTGTCGAATCGACCGCTTTAAACCGATCGGAACGTGGAACGCAGTAAGTCTGTGAATTCTCATGAACCTGCCGAAAATGACCGAGCTAATCAGACGTCCAGCGATACTAGTCTTCGTACTCAGGGATTGGTGAGCCGGCTGGAATGTCATTGCCTTCCCAGTTCAGCGTCCCGGTCGTCTCATCGTACAGCAGGATCCTGTGGCGGCTGCCGGGAACCGGCTTGCGACTCGAATCCGGCAACAGCCCCCGATGCCGTTCCAGAACCGCATGCATGGTGGGATCGCCAGCAACATTTCTCCATTCGTTCGGATCGGCTCGCATGTCATAAAGCTCTTCTGAACCGTCTGCGTAACTGATGAATCGCCAGTTGCGAGTACGCACACCGTGATTGTCATGATTGTGGGTTGTAATTGCGGGCCAGGGGCGGGGAGTGCTGGCATCGCGAAGTTGTGGCAGCAGACTGTGGCCTTCCTGCTGTTCGGGCTCCGGGAGTCCACACAGCTCCGCCAGCGTCGGGTAAATATCCAGCAACTCAACAGGTTCGCCACAGCCACTCTGGGCCGCGACGCCTGGCCCCGCGAAGATCAGGGGGACTCGGGTGCCGCGATCCCACAGCGTATTCTTGCCTGTGATCTCTTTCTCGCCCAGGTGCCAGCCGTGATCAGACCAAAGAACCACAATCGTGTTCTTCGCGTATTTGCTGCTCTCCAGTGCTTCAAGAATTCGGCCCACCTGAGAATCCACAAATGCTGTGCTGGCAAGATAGCTGCGCACAAGATTCTTCCACTGACCGGACTCTTCGAGGAACTTCAGCCGCGGCTCAGGCAGCTTCCAGTGCAGATACCAGCTGAATCGGGGAGTGTCACTGCGATCCCCTGCGATCACGGGCGGAAGTTCCAGAGTCTCCTCTGGAAACATGTCGTACCACTTCTTTGTCACGTAGCACGGAACGTGAGGAAGGAAAAAACCGGTGCACAGAAAAAAGGGCTTCTCGTGGTCTTCTCTCAGGCGTTCGACTGTCCAGCTCGCCAGTGCCCAGTCACCCTTCTCTTCGTCTCGGTGCGGGAATGTTCCCCAGTCGACAAGCGGATGACCGGACGGGGTTCTCACAAGAGGTTTCTCTGGCCTTGCGCCCACTGCCGCGCCTGGCCCGACGACGTCAAACTCCCCGTCGCCGCTTCGCCGACCGTAGCCGCCATGATAGATCTTCCCAGCCATCATCGTCTGATAGCCATGCTTCCGGAAAAATTGCGGCAGTGTTGTGCAATCCCGAAGCGATTCAGCCTGCCTCAGGGACGGAGCGAGGCCGTACACTCCGCTGCTTGACGGACGACGCCCGCTCAACAAGCTAGCACGGGAACTGTTGCAGAGCGGCGATTGACAGTGTGCATTCAGAAACAGCGTTCCTCGCCCCGCAAGCCGATCAATGTTTGGCGTGACTGCCTGCGAATGCCCGTCCATGCAGCCAATCCAGTCATTTTGATCATCAATCGCGATCATCAGCACATTCGGACGCAGTGCGCCAAGTTGATCAGCGCCGAACGAGCTCACGCACCACGAACAGAACAGGGCCAAAACTAGAAATCGCATTGCAGGTAATCCTCAAAATACGGTGCTTTTCTCCACCGCAGTCTCCCATCCCGGTCACTGCCCTGCAAGCGGACGGTAAAGCAGGCGCGATAGCACGAATTGCCGTACTTGAAGACACGACAAAAAACGAAGAAAAGCTTCATGGTCCAGAACAGCATCGACGATAAGAAGGGGGCTCGAGCACCGCTGGCGTCGCCGTCAGTCGCACAATTGAGACTGCAGGCAAAAACGCCAAATCGGCGCACCGAGCACTGGACATTCACCACAGCTGATGGCAGAATGCCCGCCCCCGACTTCGGAACAGATCGGGGCGTATAGCTCAGATGGTTAGAGCGCAGCTCTGATAAAGCTGAGGTCCGTGGTTCGAGTCCACGTACGCCCAATCGCCAACTTGCACGAACACTGCGAATGGCGACTGTGTTTTCCGGGAAGCAACTTCGGTTGGCATTCCGGTCAGCAAATCGAAAACGGGGGACGTAGCTCAACTGGGAGAGCGCCGCCCTTGCAAGGCGGAGGTTGTCGGTTCGAGCCCGATCGTCTCCACTCGAGAAACACTGGCATGTTTCTCAGTCAGAGCAAAAAGCAATTTTTGTTCTGGCGGGGTTGACAGTGAAAAAAAACGCTGTTACACTCCCCCGCCTCACAAATCCAGCCTGCCTCGGCAGTGTGGGTGAGTGACTGATCTTTGACAATCGAACGAAGTCTAAGTGGCATCTGTAAACGTATCCGAGCGCAGATATTGGAGGGAGACCTCTTATATCTGTTATCGTAAATGTGAACTGGCATTTGATCATTTTGGCCAGATACACAAGGGCGTGTGGGGGATGTCTTGGCGCCAGAAGGCGATGAAGGGCGTGGAAGGCTGCGAAAAGCCTGGGGAAGCTGTCAAACAAGCGTTGATCCCGGGATACCCGAATTACTGCATGTTGAATACATAGGCATGCAGGGCGAACGTGGAGAACTGAAACATCTAAGTACCCACAGGAAAAGAGAGCAAAAGCGACTTCCTGAGTAGCGGCGAGCGAAACGGAACCAGCCCAAACCGTCGGCATGTCCGGCGGGGTTGTGGGGCTCACATATGGAGTTACAAATCTGACGGTTAGAGGAGCCAGCTGGAAAGCTGGACCACAGAAGGTGATAGTCCTGTACTCGAAAACTGATCAGACTCCGTGAGATACCCCGAGTAGGACCGGTCACGTGAAACCCGGTTTGAATCAAGGAGGCCCATCTCCTAAGGCTAAGTACTCTCTGGCGACCGATAGTGAAAAAGTAGCGCGAGCGAAAGATGAAAAGCACCCCGGAAGGGGAGTTAAAAGTACCTGAAACCACACGCTTACAAGCTGTCGGAGCACATTGTTGTGTGACGGCGTGCCTTTTGCATAATGATCCGGCGAGTTACCGTCGACGGCCTGGTTAAGACCTTCAGGGTCGAAGCCTCAGGGAAACCGAGTCTGAATAGGGCGTTTTGTCGGCGGCGGTAGACGCGAAACCTGGTGATCTACCCATGGGCAGGTTGAAGCGCGGGTAAGACTGCGTGGAGGACCGAACCCACTAATATTGAAAAATTAGGGGATGACCTGTGGGGAGGAGTAAAAGTCTAATCAAACCAGGAGATAGCTCGTTCTCTCCGAAATAACTTTAGGGTTAGCCTTGAGCCACTACATCATGGGGGTAGAGCTACTGATCTGGTTTGGGGCCCTTCCCGGGGTACCCTGCCTAACCAAACTCCGAATACCATGATGACTATCTCAGGAGTTAGTCCACGTGGGAGAAGCCGCGTGGTCGAGAGGGAAACAACCCAGATCGCCTGCTAAGGTCCCAAAAATTTGCTCAGTCAGAAAGGATGTCTGAGTACTGTGACAGCCGGGATGTTGGCTTAGAAGCAGCCACCATTTAAAAAGTGCGTAATAGCTTACCGGTCGAGTATTCATGCACCGATAATGAACGGGAGTAAGCAAATTGCCGAAGCAGCGGGCTCACATTGTGAGCGGTAGGAGAGCGTCCTGATCTGCGTCGAAGCGATACCGGAAGGATTCGTGGAGCGTTCAGGAGTGATTATGCCGGAATGAGTAACGATAAAGCAGGTGAGAATCCTGCTCGCCGCAAGCCTAAGGTTTCCTGGGGAAGGTAAATCCGCCCAGGGTTAGCCGGTACCTTAGTCGAGGCCGAAAGGCGTAGACGATGGAAAGCAGGTTAATATTCCTGCGCCTATTGTGGAGGACGTTGGGTGGATGCAGATCAGGGAGTTGGTTTTCCCTGTACCGCAAGGTCGAGTCTTCGGACGGTAGTCTGCTGAATCACAACCAAGAAAAGCCCACATAAATATGACCGTACTAAAACTGACACAGGTAGGCGAGGCGCGTAGCCTCAGGCGCTCGGGAGAACGCTGATTAAGGAACTCTGCAAATTGGCCCCGTAACTTCGGGATAAGGGGTGCCATCGAGAGATGGTCACAGCAAAGCGGCACCAGCGACTGTTTACTAAAAACACAGGACTCTGCGAACTCGTAAGAGGATGTATAGAGTCTGACGCCTGCCCGGTACCGGTAAGTTAATAAAGAGGGTTAGCCTTCGGGCGAAGCCAGCAATTGAAGCTCCGGTAAACGGCGGCCGTAACTATGACGGTCCTAAGGTAGCGAAATTCCTTGTCGGGTAAGTTCCGACCCGCACGAATGG
>JAFMMM010000346.1 GCA_017859815.1 Planctomycetota bacterium
GCTTCTGGGTGCTGAGCGAAAAACTGCGGCCGGTCGAAAAAAACCCGGTCAGTCGCCTGATCCTGTGGATTTATGCGCCCGCGCTCAGGTTCTTCCTTGCTCGCAAACTGTTGTTCATCAGCCTGCCAGTCCTGCTGCTGATACTGGGTTGTGGCGCGTGGGTTGGCCTGCCACGTGTTCTTGCCCCGGTGGAATCCCTGGCCGCCACTCTTGGTACAAAGCTGTCCGAACTGCCGGGTTATCCGGAATTACAACGCTCGTTGCCAGGACTG
This sequence comes from Planctomycetota bacterium, assembly GCA_017859815.1. Lineage (GTDB taxonomy): Bacteria > Planctomycetota > Planctomycetia > Planctomycetales > Planctomycetaceae > SXXK01. The sequence continues at coordinate 273 of JAFMMM010000346.1, forward strand.
GAATCAGATGACTGGATTGCACTCGACGAAGGCAGCTGGTTCTACATGCCAACGCTGTTCCCCGCCGCCAGCTTTTCCCAGGCGATGGAGATTCTGCAGACGCAGGATGCACTGATCAAGGAAATCCCGGAGGTTGAAAATGTCCTCGGCAAGATCGGACGTGTGGAATCAGCCCTCGATCCGGCACCGGCCGCGATGATTGAAACCTATGTCATGCTGAAACCCACCGATCAGTGGCGCGAAGGCATCACGGGAAAACAGATCTGGGATCAGATTAATTCCGTTGCCACTCTGCCCGGCGTCACACCGGCCTCGGCCCTGCAACCGATTGAGGGCCGGGTCGTCATGCTGCAGAGTGGAATTAAGGCATCGATCGCGATTCGAATTTATGGCGACAGCCTGGATGGTCTTTCCCGCGCGGCTCTGGATGTTGCCGAGCATTTGCGCACACTGCCTCAGGTCAACTCCGGCACAGTCAACCCGGATATCGTTCTGGGAAAACCATACGTTGAGTTTGATGTGAATCGTGACGCGGCAGCTCGTTATGGAATGACTGCAGTCATGGTGAATCAGATCATCGAAACGGCACTCGGCGGAATGAACGCAACGAAAACGGTGGAAGGGCGAGAGCGATATTCCATACAGATCCGATACCAGCGAAATCTTCGCGAACAGCTGGATCAGTTGGATCGGCTTCCCGTGGTCACTCACTCCGGTGAAGTGGTCCCGCTGTCTGCACTGGCGGATATGAAAACGACCTGGGGTCCGGGCGGGATTCAGAGTGAAGATGCCAGACTTGCGGCCCATGTTTCCTTTTCTCCCTCCGGAATCTCCGGCGACCTGGAAACTGTTGCTGCCGTGGAAGACTCGCTGCGGGAGGCTCAGGAATCAGGCAAATTGCAACTGCCGGTCGGTTGCGCCCTGAAGGCGGTTGGTGCGTTTCAGAACCAGATTGAGGCCAACAATCGTCTGAAGTGGGTCATCCCGCTGGTGATGCTGATCAATCTGTTCATCATCTATCTGCAGTTTCGCCATCTCCCCATCACCATCGCGGTGTTTGCCGGCATCCCTGTCGCCTTTGCTGGAGGAATGTTGTTCCTCGCATTTAATGCCATTGAAATGAATACCGCGGTCTGGGTCGGATTCATTGCCTTGTTTGGAATTGCGGTTGATGACGGTGTGGTGATGGCGACCTATCTTGACCAGGTCTTCACCCGCCGCAGGCCGTCCAGCGTTGCCGAATTGCGAGACGCCACGATCGAAGCCGGTTCTCGCCGAATTCGGCCCTGCCTGATGACCACTCTGACGACCATCATTGCACTGCTGCCGGTTGTCTTCTCCACCGGACGGGGGTCTGATGTTGCCAAAGCCATGGCGTGGCCCGTCATCGGAGGAATGGCGGTCGAATTATTGACCCTGTTCGTCGTTCCCGTTGTTTATGCGGCATTCAAGGAATTCAAAATGAATCTCGGTTTGGCAGATCGCCACTGGACGACAGCAGACGGCGCATAAATCCGACAGCCCCGGCTGTCGGATCACACAGCCGCAGCACCTGCAGCAGGTCGGCACCAGCGGCCTGTGCACTGGCCGCCGCAATCTGTCATTGCCCGGTCATTGCCCAGTCATTGCCCAAACTGATCGCGTCGAGTCGCGCAGTGTCATCCGTATCAGCGCGGCGCTGACAGGAACCGCTGCCGATCTTTGCAACAGGCAGTCCCCCCCTGCTTCAGAGCCTGTCAGGGTACGGCCCGGAAACTCCGCTCCGCAGCATGCCATACGGCTCAACAGTTGAACTGCCATCACCGAAGCGGGATCGAATCCTGCTGGTGTTTGCTGACCACGGTCGGACAGAGGACTCGCTCGCACCGTTGAAAAACAGGAATCCCGACGCCGGCACACGACACAACCGCCCTGCTTCCCGATATAATCCCGGCAACACTTTGAACCCTGACCGGAGATTGAACTCAACATGCGACTCCATTCTGCCACCTGTTTGATTCTGTTCCTGCTTGTGCCCCCCTGTGCGCAGGCGCAGCAGGAATCACTGACCGTCAATCGCATTTTTAAGGACGGCCAGTTCAACGCTCGTGGCTATTCGGTCAACTGGATGCCGACCGGCGGGAAGTTCTTTGTGAAACGCAGGGCGACCAGCGGCGAAGGGAATGACATCGTTCTGGTCGATCCCCAGGGAAAGCAAGACGAGGAAACGCTGATCCCGGCGGCCAGCCTGATTCCTGCGGGACAAACAAAGCCGATTGAGATCAGCAGCTTTCAGGTCCTGCCGGATAACACCAAAGTCCTGATCTTCAACAATACCCAGCGCGTCTGGCGATACAACACTCGCGGCGACTACTGGGTGGCCGACCTACAGAACGGCGGCGTCAAAAAACTGGGCGGCCCGGATGCGAAACCAGGCACACTGATGTTTGCGAAGTTTTCACCCGACGGCAACAGCGTGGCCTATGTGCGCGATCGCAACATCTACATCGAAACCCTTGCCAGCGGTGAAATTCAGCAGATCACCGAAACTCCGAATGAATTCATCATCAACGGCACGTCCGACTGGGTCTACGAAGAAGAGCTGGATCTGCGTGATGGATTTTCCTGGAGCGACGACGGGCGGCAGATTGTGTTCTGGCGATTCGATACCAGCAACGTCGGCCTGTTCACCATGGTCAACAACACCGACGAACTGTACCCCCGTCTGATTCAGTTTCAGTACCCGAAAGTCGGCACCACGAATTCGTCTGTGTCGATTGGAGTCTTCCATCTGGAATCCGGGCAGACAAAGTACGTGGACTTCCCCGGCGACCCGCGTGAAAACTATCCCGCGAAGCTGGACTGGATCCCGGGGTCTACGGAGTTCCTGATGCAGCGACTCAACCGTCTGCAGAACGTCAACACGATTTACGCGGTGGACGCCACAACCGGTCAGTTTCGAACCGTCTTCGAAGACAAAGGGGATGCCTGGGTGGATGTCTGTGAACAGATTCAGTTCACCCCTTCCGCGAAGCAGTTTACGTTTATTAGCGAACGCGATGGATGGAAGCACATTTATCTGGTTGATGTCGCCACCGGTGAACAGAAACTGTTGACGCCCGGCGAGTTCGACATTGTCCAGTTGTACCGCATCGATCTGGAAGAGCAGTACTGCCTGTTTCAGGCGTCCCCGGACGACTCAAAGTCTCGTTACCTGTTCAAACAGGCCTTCGGCAGCCCTGCTCTGCAGCGACTGACACCGGAAAAGCAGCTCGGCTGGCATGATTATTCCGTCTCGGCAGACGGCATGACCGCCATTCACACACATTCCAGAATGGGCGTCCCTCCCACCATCCGCACAATTACGCTGCCGGATCACCAGACGGTGAAGACGGAAGAGGACAATCAGGAGTTGAAAAAGCGAGTCGAGTCGCTGGCCGGGATCAAACAGGAATTTGTGCAGGTGGCGATCGACGACGGCTCTGGTGGCGAGGTGCAGATTGACACATCGTTGATGTATCCACCCGGCTTCGATGACTCAAACGGCAGCAAGTACCCGATCCTTGTTTACGTCTACGGCGAACCGTGGGGCACGACTGTGACCGACCGCTGGGACAGCAGGAATTACATGTGGCACCGGCTGTTGTGTGAGCAGGGTTATGTGGTTGCAAGTTTCGACAACCGTGGTGCCCGATGTCCGCGTGGAGTCGCCTGGCGAAAAGCGATCTACAGGAAGATTGGCATTATCAACGCCTCTGATCAGGCAGCGGCATTGCGGAAGTTACTGGATCGGCACTCCTTCCTTGACCGCGATCGAGTCGGGATCTGGGGCTGGAGCGGCGGGGGATCGTCCACCCTGAACGCGATGTTCCAGTATTCAGATTTGTACCACGTGGGCGTCTCCGTCGCCCCGGTTCCTGATCAGCGCTATTACGACACGATCTATCAGGAACGTTATATGCAGACGCCGCAGTTGAATCCGGAGGGATTTCAAAACGGCTCGCCAATTTCGCACGCTCAGAACCTGAAAGGCAAATTGTTACTGGTTCACGGCACAGGCGACGACAACTGTCACTACCAGACGATGGAGCTGCTGATCAACAAGCTGATTGCGGAGGACAAGCAGTTTGAGATGATGGCCTACCCGAACCGATCGCACTCCATTCGCGAGTACGAAAACACCACCCCACACCTGCGTCAGTTGATGACCGATTTCGTGCTCGAGCATCTGTAATCACGACAAGGAAATGGGGCGCACGGAGCTGGGCAGCCTGCTCGTCTTTGGGCAATTCCTGACGGTTCTGCCCATCGGGGTTCCGCTTGTCACCAGGGACTGCGCGCTGTTGCCGACAGACGGGAGGAATCTGGCCTTCAGCCAGTTGGAGGATTCACCTCCGTTCCAGGGGCGACGCCTCGGGAACTCCAATCCCCCAACACAGATCTTTGGCCAACTGCCTTTCTTGACAGCAACATGGTCGTCGAGATCGGCAAAGTCGTCGTTGATGCCGCAATCCCGTGCCAGGCTTTCCGCCCATTGATACAGTTCGTTGGGCGACAATTCGCGGAGCCATCCCCGGCTGACAACCGATTCCGCGCTGTTCAGAAAAACGCAGACCTGCAGGTGCGGAGTTCGCTTTGTCCCGGTCAGCGGATGCCGTGGACAGCGATGATCCCCATTGCACAAAGTATGCTGTAACAACCGTACCATGCCACCGCGGCACAGACGGCGATCCCAATGGATACGATTCCGCTGGCAAGAGTCGCAGACCAGCCCGTAAGACCGGAATTCTCGAATCGACTGACTGCGGACGACGCGTCTGAGTGCCCCAGACGACGTCGCAACGACGGCACCGACCATGCAATGCACAACACAGTACATGTCACGGCCACGAGGGCCATTAACGCAACTGTGGTCGAGAGAACGGCGGGTGAGTCCATAGACATCTTCAGCTTCCAATGACCGCTGTCCTGCCCTCCGCCCCCGCATCGCAAGGTGATCTGGAGTTGCATACGCTCCTTGCAGCACCACGCCGCTGCTGTTGGTGGATCCGATGGTCAGCCATCAATCGCATTGTAGCGTACTGACCTGTTCAGCGTATGCCGGTATTGCTGCGACGATTTCTGCGGGATGCCCCCCTGGAAAAAACAGCGTCACGCCCTTCCAATGCCCTGGGCATGATCGGTAAGAATCCGACGCCACGCCGGTCCTGCGAGGGCTGCCCCCGGAAGATGCTTTCGGAATGCGATTGAGCAATCGGAACCGAACCTGGCTCAGGACCCCGGAGGCACCGGAATCCCGTTGGCGATCTGCCGCGGACAGGCCAATGGTCAGTTCACCCTCGACGTGGTGTGGAGCGGTTTTGTGTGCTGCGGCATGATGCTTGTCGCGTTCATTGAGCCACGACTTTTCCCGCTGATTGTCGTCAGAGAAAATCTCTGAAACCGGCTGCACGTTGGCGGTGATCTTCCGCAGACCTTTCAGCATCTTGCTGCCGTCATCATCCTTTGGCACAGCGTCCGCTGCGTCAAGCCAGTCCTCGCTCCAAAGAATGACCTGGAATTCTGTCGTCGGATGAGCATCAACAAGCAGCCTG
>JAFMMM010000347.1 GCA_017859815.1 Planctomycetota bacterium
CAGCCGCTGAGGGGTTACAGATCCTGCACGGGTGAAACCGAATGTAAGGCCTGCTGCGAATGTCCGCGGAACAGTTGCGATTCGGTATTCATTGTGCAGATTACCCGCCCGACACCTTTGCCGATGGAATTCTAGGCCTGGCCCCGCGGTGCGACAAGATATGGCTCGCCGAATCGGGAAAGCAGGACTGTGTTGTTCGGCAAAGCCTTCAGGACGATGCAATAACCGCCGCGGTACCGTGGCGATGGAAAGGGCGGTGATCAGGTATAGCGAACGGCCCGATGCTCGGGTTCGAAGTATTCGGGCAGCAAACTGTCAACCTGCAGGAGTCCTTTGCGAGTGAGCTGCAGATGATGACCATCGACCGTCAGGTAACCTGCGTCCTGCTGATTCCGCAGGGGTTCGGCAAACAGTTCCAGCGTATCGACACCATATTTGTCGCTGATACGAGCCAAATCGACCTGTCCTTCCTTCATCAGCAGTACCAACTCGCGAATGAGCAGCTGATGATCAGACGGTTTCAGGGCTCGATTGACTGGAAGTCGGCCCTCGTTCACGGCGCTCATGTAATCTTCGATGCGGTCGAGATTCTGATAGTGGACGCCGTGGAAATGTCCGAAGGATGAAACACCGGTGGCCAGCAAATCGCATCCACGCCAGACGTTATCTCTGTAGACGAATCGGTCTCGGTCGGCATCCCGCACGAGTTCGTTGCCACTGGAGATGCTGTACCCCTCTGCCAGCAGCCGATCATAGGCCTCGCTGACCCAGCGGCGTTTGGTGGGCCAGTCAGCCACCGGAGATTGAATTCCGGACTCACGCATCTCTTTCGAAATGACCGTATTGAATGGCAACTCCATCTGGTAGATGGTGATGTTGTCCGGAGCCATCTCCAGGACCTTGTCGATATTCTTGTGCCAGTTTTCGTCGGTCTCGCCAATCATCCCTGCGATCAGGTCGACATTGGCCTGGGGGAAACCTACCGATTGAATCCAATCCCAGGCGCGGAAGACTTCCGGTGACAGATGTGCGCGGCCGTTTTCTTCCAGAATTTTGTCGTTGAAACTTTCGACACCGAGGGAGATGCGAGTGATTCCGATATCACGCAGCGTTTCCAGTTTTTCGAGACTAAGCGTTCCCGGCTCGCATTCAAAGGTGACTTCTTCAGCGCTGTCCCAGGAAATGTACTGGCTCATCCGTTCTCGCAACGATCGCAGTTGTCGCGAGCTGAGATAGCTGGGTGTGCCGCCGCCGAAGTAAACGAATCGCAGAGGGCGTGAGCCAATCGCCGACCGCTGGCTGAGCAATTCCAGTTCGCGAATCAGAGCCTGAACGTACTCTTCAATATCTTTGGCGTTTTGGTTGGTGTAGACGCGGAAGTAACAGAAACGGCATCGCTTTCGGCAGAACGGGATGTGGATATAGAGCCCCAGCGGAGTCTCTGCGGTCGTCGCAGGATCGGTATCCAGTGCGGAGAGAGCGACGGGGGTCTGTTCGCCGGTCCACAGTGAGAACGGTGGGTAGTTGGAAATGAAGTAGCTGCCGACTTCTGTCGTGGATGGTGTTGTCGTCATGAGTGAGTCCTGCCGGTGCGATCGCCAGTCAGAAAGTTGTCCTGTTGGGAGATGAGTTGTTGCCGAGTCAGCGTCTGCCCTGCGGCAGCAAGTTGTTGCGACGGGCAGTGACGTTCAGGAAAAGCACAGCAGGCGGCCTTTCTGCTGATCTTCACCTGCAATCAGACAGCCTTCACCGATGGAGATACCGCCTGTAATGTCTCGACCGGCATTAAATTTCCACGTTTGTGTGCCGGAGTCCAAATTGATTCCATACAGGTTACCGTCTCCGGAACCCACGAAAAACCGCTGGTCGATCACAGCGCCGCTGCATTCGATTTTCGCTCTGGTGGCAAAGGTCCACTTGGATTCTCCGGTGGATCGGCTGATGGCATGCACGTTTTTGTCGTGTCCACCCACAATGACGAGGTCATCGGTTACGGCAGCCGAGGCATGAAAAGGCATTTCCCGAGGGCTCTCATATTTCCAGACAAATTCGCCCTTTCTCCAGTTGATGCAAACAACCAGACCGGTGTGAGTTCCAACGTAGAGCAGGTCACCCACGAGGGCTGGTGAGGCAATCAGGAAGGACTGAAGCGGCATGTCCAGTGATTCCTGCCCCGATTCGAGATCGATGACACGCAGGTGTTCGTCGCAGCCTGCCAGGAATGTGAACTTGTCGGCGATTGCGGGGGAGCAGTTGATGCGATCGTTTGTTTCGAACTTCCAGGCTTCGCTGCCATCCGGGTTCAGGCAGTAGAGAAAGCTGTCATGCGAAGCCAGCAGCAACTTGTCGCGGTATTGCGAGACGCACCCGGCGATTTCGGCACCGGTCGCAAAGACCCATTTTTTTCTGCCGGTCTTTCGATCGAGTGCATGCAGCACCCCGTCTTCGTCGCCCGCGTAGACGGCTTCCGCGGTCACCAGTGGGCAGGCTTTGAACCCTGGCGCAAAAGATTTGGGGTCAGGATCCTCGATGGAACGGTATTTCCAGAGTTCCTCTCCGGTCTTCAGGTCAAGGCAGTACAGGAATCCGCTGAGCGAGGGGGCATAGACTCGACCATCGACGATCGCGCTGGCTGCGACCCAGCCGTCCGGTGTCGAGAACTCCCACCGTAGCTGAGGGTCCTGTGACAGCGTTCCGCCGGCAAGTCCGCGCTGATCGGGTGTACCTCGAAATGACGGCCAGGATGTCCCGGGTTTTTTTTTCGGATCATCCGCGCCGGGCACTGCTGCGGAACCGGAAATCACCGCTATCGCTCCCGCAGCGGAAAGTTCAAGAATTCGACGGCGGGAAAACTGAGAATCAGAAAGCATGGGACTGACCTGCATTTGAAACTGGGAGAGTCGATGTCTCTGTGAGTCATGTGTGATTGAACAGAATACGGGCCCGCAGCATGATTATAGCAGCAGATGGCCACGGATTCCGAGAAAGTCCGGGAGGAACATTTCCAGATCAGCCTGCAGGAATTTGCAGGAATTTCAGATCAGCAGTTTCCCGGGCAACTGGCAGTTCCCGACAGGGGATCGTGGCAGTACAATCCTGACTGGGCGGACAGGAGTCGCTGTCAGGACCCCTCGACCAACTGATCCGGATTCTCTGCTGCGAAGCAGATCCCGGCCAGTTCCTTTATGACCTTCCAGCACCAGTCAGGAGTAGTCTCCGATGCCATCCGAGTCTCACGGGAAATCAGTTCGTGTTGATCGCCGAGCCTTTACCAGAGCGGTTGCGGCTGCTTCCGTTGCAGCAGCACTGCCTGGACGAGCATTGCAGGCTGCAGTTTTCTCTGGCCCATCTCGCACCAGTGCTGCAGAAACCGCAGTGACGGAGTTCTATCAGAGTCTGAGTGGTGATCAAAAGAAAGTCATTTGCCTGCCATTCGGCAATGCCAAGCGAACCCGGATCAGCGCGAACTGGCATATCACGGATCCCATTCTGGGCGACGATTTCTTCAGTGACAAGCAGCGGGAAATGGTCGGACGCATCGTCCGCGGGCTGTGCAGTGAAGAGGGTTACGAGCGAATTGATCGGCAGATGGAGGAAGATGCCGGTGGGCTGCCGGAATTCAGTGTCGCTTTGTTTGGAAATCCGGAGGATGCGGAAAAACCCTTCGAATTTGTCCTGACTGGTCGTCACCTGACGCTGCGTGCCGACGGGAATACTGTCGATCGGGCTGCGTTCGGCGGTCCGATTGTCTACGGGCACGATCAGGGCGAGCCGGTTGCGGCCGACAACATCTATTACTACCAGACTCAGCAAACTGACGCAGTGTTTCGCAGTCTGACAGAGCAGCAGGCGGCACAGGCTCTTCTGGAAAAAGCGCCTGCGGAAGCGGCCGTGCAGCTGCAGGGAGAAAAAGGCAAATTCCCGGGCATCTCAGTGTCCCGGCTGTCGGCGGACCAAAAGGCACTGGTCGAGAAGACATTGAAGGTGTTGCTGGCTCCTTACCGCACCGAAGACACATCCGAAGTGATGGATATTCTGAAGGCGTCCGGAGGCCTCGATTCGCTGAATATGGCATTCTATCAGCAGGGCGATCTGAGCGGCGACAAGACATGGGACATCTGGCGAGTTGAAGGCCCGTCTTTCGTCTGGCATTACCGTGGTGCTCCACACGTTCACGCCTACATCAACATTGGCGGCGCCAAAGGCTGAATCTGATCAGCACATCGCGACGATGGAGTCCACTTCAGGTTGCGATACCGGACAGACAGGCGGCTGCGGCTGCCTGTCTTTTTTTATTGATCTTTTCCCTGGCATTTTCCGGCCACGGATGAAAGCGAGTCAATCCATGCGGCTGTTGCTTTGTGTCGTTCTGAGTCTTCTGTTGCAGCGTTCGACGATTGCCGGTGACACATTGATTCATGTTTCCCGGTTGATTGACGGGGTGTCCGACTCGCTCCGTACGGATGTCACGCTCGTCGTGCGAGACCGCAAAATTGCCTCGATTCAGGATGGTTTCCGCGAGCCGGGGGCTGAGGATCGTGTGATTGACTTGCGAGATTACACCGTGATGCCAGGTTTGATTGATCTGCATACGCACCTGATGTCACAGCACTCAAAGGACTCCTACACCGAACGCTTCTTCATGGAGCAGTCTGAATATGCCCTGCGATCCACCGTGTACGCTCGGCTTACTCTGATGGCGGGGTTTACTACCGTTCGCGAGCTGGGTGACAACGGAACCAACTCCGTGGTGCTGCGCCGCGCAATTGAACGGGACTGGGTTGTCGGGCCGCGGATTTTCACAGCCGGAAAATCGCTGGCGACCACCGGTGGACATGCGGATCCGACCAATGGCCTGCGAGGTGATTTTCGTCGCGAGGCCGATCCCGTTCAGGGCGTCATCAATGGTCCGGATGAGGCACGAAAAGCTGTTCGTCAACGCTACAAAGATGGCGCGGATCTGATCAAACTGACCGCTACGGGGGGTGTTTTAAGCCTTGCGGCCAATGGGCAGAATCCACAGTTCACAGAGACAGAACTGCAGGCGATCGTGGAGACAGCAACTGATTACGGGATGGCCGTCGCCGTTCATGCACACGGCTCTGAGGGGATGAAGCGGGCCGTGCTGGCTGGTGTGGATTCCATTGAGCACGGAACCTACATGACCGATGAGATCATGGATCTGATGAAGGAACGTGGGACTGTCCTGGTGCCAACCCTGATGGCTGGTGAGTGGGTGACGCTGAAGGCTGGGGAAGAGGGCTACTTTCCTGAGATTGTGCGACCCAAAGCTGCTGCGATTGGCCCGGTGATGCAGGACACGTTTCGTCGGGCTGTCGCAGCCGGTGTTCCAATTGCCTTCGGCACGGACAGCGGCGTTTCTGTCCACGGTGAGAACGCGCGGGAATTTGAACTGATGGTGGCTGGCGGAATGACGCCGATGCAGGCCATTCAGTCAGCGACTTCCAAAGCAGCTCGCCTGTTGCGGCAGCAGGAGCTGCTGGGAAGTCTGACTGTCGGTAAAGCGGCCGACGTGGTCGCCGTGGCCGGGAATCCGCTGGAAGAAATCCGGCGGATGAAGGAAGTTGTCTTCGTAATGAAGGACGGAAAGGTCTTCCGAAAGCCGATTGAACAGGAATGACAGATTACAGTCGCTGCAAAATTGCCTCGCAAAAGCGTTTTGTCGCCTGCGGATGAAATGGCAAATACAGGGACGGTTCAATCAGTTCCACTTCGATCAGTGCCGGTTGTTCGGGAGCCAACAGCAGGATGTCCACGCGGGCATACAGGAGATCGCTGGGAAGTTCATGAATGGTTCGATCTGCCAACTGCCGAACGGCGAC
>JAFMMM010000348.1:0-4438 GCA_017859815.1 Planctomycetota bacterium
TTTTTTTTGCGGCGATGGGGTGCAAATCCCAGAAGACCAGCTCCCAAGGCCGCCTTGTAGTGGTCAAGCGATCAGGTGCTGCGGCTGGCGGCGGATTCAGCTGACACAAATCCATGATCTGCCCTGAAGGCAGGTGCTGACAATGGCAACGGCCTCCACAAACCTGGCCGCGTTGGATTTTCGGAGTCGCATTTCCGCGCCGCGGTCTGTCATGGAAGAAGCTGACAGGAACCTGATCCTCGCGTTTGTGTTGCTTGCCTCCCGGCTTCGCAGGTGATCCGGCATGAGCTGTCAGGAAGCAACTCCTGAGGCTCAACAACGTAGGTCGTTTGGACATTTCAGTTGCCCGTTTCCGGTATGCGTGGACTGATGGTGAGCGCTTTGTTTGTGGTCTGCAGGTGTTGATCCTCGTCTGGCGTACGTTTGTTGGTGCTGCATTCGCGGTCTTGCAGTGGGCGGATTGTTGTTCAACTGACGTGCTGATCGCGTCTGTTGGCCGAGGCGGATCATCAGTATGCCGATTGTGGAACGCCATATCCGTTGATCTGTCACTCCAATAAGCCCAAAGACGCGGAAACAGCCGTCACGGTGAACGATGCGAGGATCGTCTTATTTGGACAGATTGCCAGCGAAAATCGGGCTGCCGGGCAGCAACTTGTACTGACGCAGCCTTGTTCTGCCCTCTTTACAGTTTCGCCAGATTGCTGTTCAGCTTGATTTACAGCGACGAGTCCGAAAGAACACAGGAGCGAATTTTCCGGGAGTTGCGAGAATTTTCTTCCGGTTTTGCGGGGGCCGTTGAGGCAGTGAAAACACAAGTTTTCTTCTTCATAAAGCCTGTTCTAGGTGGAGTGTTCGGGGCAGCTCCGGCAATTCCCGGGCTGCATCGGCACGGGGTAGCAAGTCCAGGCACAGCCGTTGCCATCCAGGTCTTCTGCGTTGTTGTGTCTCGCGGCGTGTGTTAGGCGCGGCGAACAAGTTTCACCGCCTTTACTACGCGGCGACGCAGCACGTGTCATGGACGAGAGCAGGGGTTCTTTCGGGAACTCGAAATTTGGCGTTCGGTTGAGCAACGATTGTGAATCCGGGCGTGCTTTGAAGACGGAGTCTTTGGTTCGTATGGGGGTGCGAACTGACGATTGTACGGGGGTGCGATCGATTCCGAATTCAGGCTTCTTGTTTTTCTCTCACGAAAAAGGGTTAGCCTTATGAAATGCTTTTTCAGCTTCTGCGAGCGTCTGCAGAAGCGATTGCTTTTTCCACTGCTGCTGGTGGGAGCAACAATTATTAACAGCAGCGTCTGCGACGCATTCCAGGCAGCGACTGCTGCCACAGGAGCGAACGATGCAGCGGTCGAGGCTGCATTGGAGGCTCTGAAGGATGGGTTCTTCCGGGAGGGACCGGTAGAGCGTGGGGAATACCAAATCTCCACACCGGGTCGCGGCGAAACTCTTGATGGGCCATGGTCAGTCGAAATCGGCAATGTTGACCTGCGGACCTATCGAGAGCAGATCCCGTACAAGGGAGCGCACGCAGTGGACCTGAACGGTTCGCGTGCCGGATCCTTGTATCAGCGGGTGACGCTCGTTCCAGGGACGGAGTACAAGCTTGGCTTCCTGGCTGCGGGGAATTGGGCAACCAATCCCACGAAGCCACGCCACTTTTCCGTCTGGATTGGAACCGAGCGTGTTCAGTTCACGATTGAGCCTCCGGCTGAAATCGAGTCTGAACTGCCTGAATGGCAAACGATGAGTGCTTCGTTCACTGCAGCTCGTGCGGTGAATGCAGTCCGTTTCCAGTCAGACAACCCCGGGTTCAAAGATGGTACTTTGATTACGGCTGTATCGTTCAGCCTTGACGGGCCGGCATTCGAGGAGCCCCCAGCCCTTGATACGCTGGAAATTCCGCTGCCTGATACACTCGACGACTTCGTTGCAGATCGTCAGGCGGCAATTGTCCTCGGCAAGGCGTTATTCTGGGACATGCAGGCAGGCAGTGACGGCCGTACTGCCTGTGCTTCCTGTCATTGGAATGCTGGTGCGGACATCCGTACTCGGCACTCTGTTGAAGCTGGTGCAATTGGGTCAGTATTCCCTCGCGATGCCGCACAGCAGGCAGCGCGTGACCTTGCAGCGGCCAACAAGCGCGGTAACAACGTGCAGTTGAGTTCTTCTGACTTCCCGTTGCACAAGGTGGCAAAACCGACGAAGCCAGCGAATGAGGCCGGCTTTGAAGAATACGCCAACCCTGTGGAACGTTCGACTTCCGAAGTCATCGGGTCTCAGGGCGTAGTTGCGGGAGCACAGGCCGGTGTGTTCATCGGATCGGCAGTTGAGCCTCACTCAAAGGTCGTCGATTCCGATTTCACCTGGGAAGGTGGCCACGTTCGACGAGTAACCGGGCGAAACGCTCCGACAAATATTAATGCTGTCTTTCTCGATCGTCTCTTCTGGGATGGCCGTGCACAGCATGAATTTAACGGGGTCAACCCCTTTGGAGATTTGGATTCAGACGCTCGCGTCTGGAAGGCATCTTCAGTTGGTGGATCCATGGAGCAGGTTCAGGTTCTCCTGAATAATGCTGCACTGGCTTCACAGTCTGTTGGGCCAATCCTGAGCTCCATTGAAATGAGCTGGACTGGACGAGAGTTCTCCGAGATTGGCCGAAAACTGTTCTCACTGCGACCGCTTGCTTTGCAGCGAGTTGCCGCCGACGACAGTGTTCTTGGCCCTTATGTCTCGGCGGAACAGGAGACCGGTCTGGACGAAGCCACAGCTGGCTACGCTCAACTTGTTCGCGCTGCGTTCAAGCCCGAGTGGTGGTCTTCAGTCGACGTTACAGAGTCAGGTCACACCCAGATGGAAGCGAACTTCTCGCTGTTCTGGGGGCTTTCCTTGATGATGTATCAGTCCACTCTTGTCTCAGATCAAACGCCTTACGATGCCTACGCAAATGGGGATGAATACGCGTTGTCTGATGCGGCAAAAGTTGGTCTTTCAATCTTCATGAACGAAGGTAACTGTTACGGCTGCCACGGTGGACCTCAGTTCGCTGGTGGTACTGTAAACAGCCTGCCGGGCGCTGCTGGTGAATCCGGCGTCGAACACATGGAAATGGCTGCTGGCGGAGAAGCCTGGTACGATGCTGGGTTCTACAATATTGGGGTTCGCCCCAGCGTTGAAGACCTTGGCGTTGGTGCAGACATCCCCGGATTTGGGCCTCTGTCCTACGTTCGACGGGAGCAGAATGGACGAGGGAAATATCCAGAGTCCAAGATCGGTCCGAATGAACGGACTGCTGTGAACGGGGCATTCAAGTCTCCGTCATTGCGGAATGTTGAACTGACCGGTCCGTACATGCACAACGGTGGCTTTAGCACGTTGGAGCAGGTTGTTGAATTCTACACTCGTGGTGCAGACTTCTTCCACACGAACATCGATGATCTCGATCCGGCGGTGGATGGGATTCCGTCTCTGCAGTCAGACCCAGAGGGTATCGCTGCATTGGTCGAATTCATGAAGTCTCTCACAGACGAGCGAGTTCGTAACCAGGCCGCTCCATTCGACCATCCCGAATTGATTCTGGTGCACGGTCATGACAGTGTCGTCGATGGCACTGCCACTGACAAACTGTGCGTGTTGCCGGCAACCGGAGCCAATGGTGGTGACCGTCTGCAGACGTTCGAAGAAGCTCTGGAAAACTTCCAGCTGCCTGATCTCGATAGTGTGGCAGTGGCTCAGCTTCCTCTGGAATCACAGATCGTGGTCGTCTCAGAAGAACCTGCTGCAGAAGAACCTGCTGCAGAAGAACCTGCTGCAGAAGAACCTGCCGCAGAAGAACCTGCCGCAGAAGAACCTGCCGCAGAAGAAGACTTCATCGTTACAGCCCCAGGCGCTCCGGACGATCCAAAGTACGGAAGACCAAACTATGGGCCTCGCGAGTACGTCGTTCTTCCTGCACCGCCGTACTATGGTCCGCGTTATGACAGGTATCTTGGCGGGAAGGGTGATCCCAACTATGAGCCACCAGTGGTTTATGTTGATCCCCATCTTGCTTCTGATCCAAGTAACCGTGTTCCTTACGGAACGAAGACCAGTGCTGCACTGGGTTACAAGATGTCCGACAGTGATTTCGTACCGACCTCCGGCGACGGTGGTAATGCGAGTTCAGATTCTGTTGCAGCAGTCGGCGAGAAGATCGATGCTTCAAGTGGTCAGACGCCAACGTCCTATCGTGGTAAGTACTACGTTCCCGGACAGGCGTTGCCTTACACTCCGTACTACGGCAAGGATTCTTCCTACCGATACGAAGGTGAGCTGATCCCGAAGTATGACTTCTATCTTGGCGAGAAGGGCGATCCCGACTATGAGCCGCCACCGGTTTATATCGACGCTCATCGTGCCTCAGATCCGAGTAACCTCGTTCCTTACGGAACGAA
>JAFMMM010000348.1:4448-5839 GCA_017859815.1 Planctomycetota bacterium
ATATCGACGCTCATCGTGCCTCAGATCCGAGTAACCTCGTTCCTTACGGAACGAAGACCAGTCGAGCACTGGCTTACAAGACTGCAGACGATCAGGACTATTCTCCAATTTCCGGACATGGTTCTGATGATTGATCGCCAGCACTGCTGCATGAGAGTTCAAGGGGGTCTAGTTGAATCTTTCGTGTGACACGTTGGTTTTCTCGTTCTGACTCCAGTCAGAATTCAATCAGAGGGGATGCTCCTTGCGGGGCATCCCTTTTTTTATGCGCTGCATCCGGTGTGGTTCTGACGTGGTTTGGTTTGTTGTTGGATGTTTGTGAGACGCAGAGTGGTTCGTCATACTTGTGAGGGACCAGCTGGTCGTTTTGTGTGAGGGAGTCGTGTCGCTTTGCAGCCTGAGTTGCTGTATTCGGAGGTCGCGCAGCGGTTTGCTGAGTTGTTTCACGTGCCCGTCAGTATTGCAAACCTGAGTCAGAGACAATACGGGGAGGCATCGACCTCGCTTGCCAGTATGGACGGGACACGATTTGTTCTGTTGTGGGCGAATTGCGATCTGAACGATCCGACCTTGAAATGGAGTCCAAAGCGGCCTTTGCTCAAGTTGCACGGCGGTCAGTTTGGGATTCATTCGAAGAAGCTTGTCTGGATCCGGGATTCAGGTTCTGCGGTGAGGTTTTTGGGGGAACATCAATGCACCGATGGCGAGCGTTCGGGATTTTGCTGTTGGCTGCAGGATTTGTTTCGGCCCGCAACATTGCCTTTGCTGCAACGGTTCAGGACGACCTTTTCGAAGACGCAGCAGCCGTACTGCAAAAGCATTGTCTTGAATGTCACGCAGGAACACAGCCTGCTGGTGAGCTTTCGCTCCAAAATCCTGACCAACTGAGAGCTCGGGATTTGTTGTTGGGTTCGCCTGGGCAGGAGCCACGATTGCTGCAGGTTGTTCAGAGTCACAACGGTCAGCGGGCTGAAATGCCTCCGGAAGGTGAAACGCTGTCTGCTCTCGAGATTCAGTCACTGAAGAGGTGGATCAATGCGGGCGGTGATTGGCCGTTTGCTCGGGTGCTGAAAAGAGTGCAGTCCGGCGATCCGGACTGGTGGGCATGGCAGCCGTTACTCGAAGTCGCACCCGGTGTTGCTGAAGGCATGGAGAACCCTGTCGACGTGCTGATTGCCGAGCAGTTGTCGAAAACTGGCCTGCGTCGTAATCCTCGCGCTGACCGACGCACGCTGATACGGCGACTTGGCTTTGATCTGCACGGGTTGCCACCGGACTATCAGATGGTGGTTGAGTTTGAGAATTCCAAGAGAGCCGAAGCGTGGCCTGAGCTCATCGATGCTTATCTTGCCGATTCCGCGTACGGGGAACGCTACGCTAGATCGGAAGAG
>JAFMMM010000349.1 GCA_017859815.1 Planctomycetota bacterium
GGGAGCAAATTGAGGACGTCTGGCGTTATTCCCAGCCCCGCCATTCATTGCTTCCGGGACAGGCATGCGAGTTTCCCGCCACTTCCATCCGAGGGGCTCGCTCAATTCAATTCGTGCCAGAAACGCCCACGGTGTACCCGGATGCTCTTCGACAACCCGATTCAGATAATCAAGTGCCTTCTGGTGCAGACGACGAATGTTCGCAGCCCCCTGAATCTCATCCGATGGCTCCAGCGTCCACTGGTTACTGCCCTCTTTGGTGAATGATTTGGGAGTTGCCTTCATGTCGGCAAGCACTGTGTTGTAACCGAATGCCCGAACACGCAGCGCCAGCACACGCCCCATAGCAAGGTCGTACTGAGCACGCCAGCGGTCACTGTCCAGTTCGTCGCGGTCCTTCTCACCAACTTCAAGCGCTGTATGCACCCGCGTCAGGAAGTAATCCATCACCGCCAGGGGCTTCTGGGCCTCAGTAATCTCCTGCCGCAGGATGTTGTCATTCGTCGCTGTAAAGACACGCTGAGGTACCGGAACATTTTCAGTAATACTCATCTGGGCCGCTGCGATCAGAGCATGCTTGGCCATATTGCTTTGCAGTTGTCGTTTGTACTCAATCCCCGGTCGATAATCGGGAGAGTACTGACGCATGATCTGTGGATCCCACTTGCGTACCGTTGTGTCATCAGCAACGAAGAAGATTCCGCCGGTTTCTGAACACAAACGTGAAAGCGTGTAGGGGCCGTAACCGGAAGACATGCGTTCCAGATTTCGGGCGTTGGCCGTCCAAAACGGCAATTGTAATCCCTCAGCCAGTGGAGTTTCCGGCCCCTGATCGGCATCCGGCAGATCGTCTTCAAATTCGGTTCCGTCAGGAGCAGTCCACTTCACGTGAACGTAGCCCTTTTGCCTGCCGAACGGTGACGAATTGCCAATACAAAATACTCGAATTCCGTCGCGGGAGAGCCGTTTCACGGTGTCCTCCAGCACGGAATAGGATTCACCGCCAAAGTCGTCTCCTCGCTCGTCCGTCACAATAATCAGCATCATGTTCGCGCGAAGTTTCCGCCGGATACTGCCATACTGACGAACTGCGGTGTTTACTGCAGCAAAGACATTCTCAACACCAGTGGTGTCACTCTTGATTGACTTCACCGATTTCACCAGTGCGTCGATATCGTTGGTCGGTTCCTCAACAAGCACGTGAACATCCTGCCCGAAGCCGATCATCCCTGTGAGCAAAGCCTCTTTCGTGTCGATGTCATCCATCAATCCCAACTGGTGATAGATGTTTCGAAATCGCTCCGTGATCTCCTCGCGTCGCGTTTCCAGCGAAATGGATTCATCAAACAGCCAGACAGGAATGGTCTTCCGCTGTCGCAGCGAAGCGGCGATTTCGAGGGTGACACGGTCGACTGCACCGGACGTGCCCCCCGGATGCTCGGTTGTTCCCGTCAAGTCAATGTTCTCAAGCGTGTCTGCCTCGCTCGGCATCGTGATCGCTTCGTACATTTCGATGCGGGGATTCACGATCGTGTCTTCGATCTGACGAATCTCCTCGCGATGATTGTCCAGCCCCTTGTGCTGAGCGACTGCCGCTGATGCGCCCTGGACGTTCAAGTCGCTCATACTTCCCAACTGCTCTGCAGGTGCCGAGTCAATTGCGTACTCTTCGGGCCGGATTTCTTCCTCCTCAATTCGCGAAGTCAGGCTCAATTCCGGCAGCAGAACTTCAGGAAGTGTGATCGTGAGCAGCACGAGGAAAATTCCCACGTGTACCAGCAAGCTTGTTCCCCATGCCGGCATCGCATCAAAAAGTGCCCAAAATGTTGAGTCTGACTCGATCTCTTCCGCTGCGGGGTCTGCATTGGAATTAAAAGGGATTGTACTCACGACAGCTGCTCCACAAGACGCACGACAGGCGGGGACCCTGTACCTAAGCCACTGAGGCGACCGCGATATCTCGGCCGTCTTCTTCTATAGTCTCGCAGGTTTTCCCTGCCATTGTCTACCAAAGTCTCAAAGTCATGGATTTTCCCCGACGACAAAAAGTGAACAAAAGAACACCACCGGCTCCGCATGCGAGGGCTGACTGTCACAGCAAAAGGCCCTTCGTACCGCAGTACCCGCCGGGGACTTGATCATTTCATCACAGTCAGAGGAAATCTCTTATCTGATGGAATCCCGGTCACTGTCGCCCTGATTATCGCAGACCGCTCCGCCAGTCAGCCCAATATCAACAGAGCTGTCATCAACGCAGCGACGATCTGAAATTCATTTCGCTGTTGTTCAAATATTATTATCGGCTGTCCCAACGCCGGAACTGACTTCACAAATGATCATTTCAAAGCTTCCGATTCTGCCAAATGGCTGCGGACTCTCGCGAGCGCTGCTGTGATCGTCTCGTGGCCATTGCGCAGCTTTCGCGTTGTCGTCTGCAGGTCCTGAACTGCCGAATTGTCGCGTATTCGTGCGTCAGCATCGATGAGGAGACGTTCCACACCATGCAGTTGATCCCGCAGAAGCGGATCAAGCTGCGTCGCGATCTGACGCGCCACAGCACGCACCCCGCGACTGACTTCACGACAAAGGTCCCGTTCAGCCTGTCGCACAGCAGCGGAAACCTGTCGCCGTTGTTCCGGATTTCCAGCGGTACTCTTTTCCAATTGCTCGAGGTCAACAAGACGTCCAAACGGGGAAGCGGTTTTCCGCCGCTGCTGTTGCTGCGACCTCACTTTTTCCAGGTGAGCTTCTGCACGCTTGTAGCCGGGGCGGATCTTCAGCACATCCAGAAAGCACTTCTGCGCCTGCTGCAAACTGTTTCTCTCCAGATAGATCCGTCCCAGATTCATCATTGCGTCAGCAAAATCCGGGCGCAGTCGCAACGCTTCCTTGTAAGCCGAGATTGCCATCGTGTCAGACTTCAGCCCTTTCTGGGCAATCCCGAGGTTGTACCATGCTTCAGCACAACGCTTGTTTCTCTGCACAGCACGCCGCAGGACGTCGACAGCCTTCCGAAACTCCTCCTGGCGACTCAATACACAGCCCAGATTGACCCAGGCATCCACCTCCAGCGGAAATCGCCTCGTCATCCATTCAAAAACATTCTGAGCTTCACCCAGATTTCCTGCCTGGAAGTGGGCGGTGCCTAACAGCATTGCGACCAATTCTGTTCGCTCTGACTCCGGAACAGCGGCGAGGAGTGTTGCCGCTTCAGCGGCCTGCCCGGCGCGAATCAGCCGGGTTGAGTCTTTTAAAATGTCCTGCAGATCGTCGGTTTCTGACATGCCTGACACCTTTGGAGAAACCAGCTGTGGCGGCGTAACCAAACAACAGCCGTGGGGGAATCCGGAAGGAAAACCTGGAACGGACGCGGGGCCCTGAGGATTGGGATTACAACATCAAGCATGCCGGCCTGCCGAGCTTGCTGCGATGATATTAGCAGGCTTTTTGGCATAAACCGAACACAGCTTTGCAGAATTCGCCACCGCCCCCCGTAGTCTTTACCTGTTTTCACAATGTGAAGACGGGTAAACAGGCACGACAGAGCCCGGGCTTTTCAAGACAACCAGCGACCATGGCCGATCGTTCCAGGGCAGGGTGCCTGTATGGGCATCCCGCCGAAAGAAACGACGAGAAGGATCTCAGACCTAAATCAACGCACAGGTACAGGATGTACGATTTTTCGTTGCGAAATCAACTGCTTGCCCTGGTCGCAGCATTGACGATGTCCTCCGGGTTGGCAGGTGCGGAGGAAAACCTGCGGATTTCGCCGCTGGTCCGTGCAGTTCGACTCGCAAGCCGGTCGGTCGTGAATATTCACACCGAGAAGGACGTCGCTGCTTCTCAGGACAACCGCCTGTTCCAGCAGCGTCACCGCAAAGTTTCCGGAATGGGGACCGGCCTGGTTGTTGACCACCGTGGTTACATCGTCACGAACTACCACGTGATCGATGGAGTGAGTTCGATCACTGTGACGTTCGACGACGGGGAAGCATGCAACGCGTCGGTCGTCTCCTATG
The DNA here is from genome assembly GCA_017859815.1 of Planctomycetota bacterium. GTDB lineage: Bacteria > Planctomycetota > Planctomycetia > Planctomycetales > Planctomycetaceae > SXXK01. The sequence continues at coordinate 4,020 of JAFMMM010000349.1, forward strand.
ATCGCCGCGAAGATCTTGCGATCATCCGGATCGAAGTAGAGCGGGATCTGGATGTCATGCCAACCGGATCTTCAGATGACTTGATGCTCGCCGAAACAGTTTTTGCTGTCGGAAATGCTTTCGGGTACGAGCACACAGTGACTTCCGGAATCATTAGCGCGTTACATCGCAACGTTGAGGTGGACGAGCACCAGTCCTATCGCAATCTGATCCAAACGGATGCCAGTATTAACCCGGGCAACAGCGGGGGGCCTCTGCTCAACGTCGAAGGAGACGTGATCGGAATCAATGTGGCCATCCGATCAGGCGCTCAACGAATCGGTTTCGCCATTCCGATTGACGATGCCCGCCGGGTGATTGCACGCCTGCTGAGCGTTGAGCGTCTGCGAGGACACTCCCACGGGATTCGAGCAACCACAACGCTGCGAGGAACAGGGCTTCAGGTCGAACAGATCGCAGGGGACAGCCCCGCTGCAGCCTGCGGACTTCAACCCGGGGATATCATCACTCAGGCCGGGGACGTGCAAGTCCGCGACGAAGCCGATCTCGAACGAGCTTTTCTGGGCCTTTCAGCCGGTGCGATTGTCGACATTGTCTCTGAAAAGGAAGGGAAATCCATTTCCCGACGACTGCAGCTCGGGAGCTTTGGCTCGGACACTGCAAGAGTTGACATCCAGCCATCAGGGTCTCAAACCTCACCCGTTGACAGCAGGAAATCAGCGACCAAAGCAGTTTCGCTTTCAGATCATGCACAACCCACTCTCTGGGATGCGTTTGGGATCCGGGTTCGGGAACTGACCGTCGGTGAACTTGAAACGGTCGCCGGTCGTCCTTTCCCGGGAGCCAGCGGAGAAATTCGCTACAACGGCGGACTGCGGATCACTGCTGTGCGCAGCAACAGTCCTGCTGCTGAGCTTCTTCGTAAAGACGACCTGCTGCTGGGACTGGACGGTTACGAAACAGTGTCGCTCTCTAACCTGGAGTTCATTCTGGACCCCCACCGTCCGAACAGAACGCAGAGGTCTCGCTGCCAGTACCTTCGTCCCGGCATGACGCCTGTTGAAGGCACCGTGAGCCTCCCCTGACCATTTCTGTCGCTTGTGGAATCGCGGGAACAGTCACCTCAACGACGCAAAACACGCACTTCGGGAAAGTTTGAAAAAGGAAGGGGGCACTCCGGACGAGTGCAATCGGCACATGCGATTCAGGTTGTTCCAGGTGTCATCACCGGACCAGCCGCGCGTCCGCATACCCATCATCAGACTGACATTAGGGGGTACCGGTTTTTTGTGAAATTGCGGTGCAATTTCAATCTGGTTCGATAAACTGTAGCAAAATTTTGCCGGACGACGCCCGGTTTGCGTCCTGCGTTTGATGGATTGAAAGCAGCCCCGGCCAGAGGTCTTCTTCGTGATTACATGCTCCGAATTGTTTTGACTCACAGTTCTGAGACCACCCCGGCAGGTCCAAACCCAACAATCGTGTCCCGCAGGTGTTTGTTAGCTTATGTCAACTGCAATCCATAATTGTCCTCAATGCCGCGCGGTCATCATCGCAGACACCGACGAGTGTCCCGATTGCGGTCACGTGCTCGACCAGTCCAGAGCTGAAAAAGTTGTTCTTCTGGATGATGCCACACCGGCACGATCATCGGGCGTACGAACCGAAAAATGCCCCCACTGCAGCGAACTTGTCCCTACCGGCCTGCTCCGCTGTTGGAGTTGCAATGGCTTTATGCGGCAGGACATTGAAGATCGCTACAACGAACTCACCACCAATCCACAGCC
>JAFMMM010000350.1 GCA_017859815.1 Planctomycetota bacterium
GTCCCGCAAGGCAGTACTTGCTGCCGAAGCCGGCGACGATGATGATGACGAGGTTGATGAAGACTGATCTTCGTCTCGACATGACCACGACCCGACGACGCTTGTCGTCGGGTCTCTTTTTTTAGCAACTCCGCACGAGACCCGCACCGCAACACCATCGTTGATCAGGACGGCACCATGACGGATCCCAGTCAGCAGGACCAGTCGCTGCAGGCACGCCACACAGAGCTGGCCACGCTGGCCGGTGGTCTTGCCCATGAAATCAGAAACCCACTTTCCACAATCGGCATGAATCTTGAACTGCTTGCCGAAGACCTGGAGGATGAAGAGACGCCGCGTAGCCGCCGCATGCTGCGACGCATCTCAAGCCTGCGGAATGAATGTCGCAGCCTCGAAGAAATCCTGAATGCGTTTCTGCAGTTTGCACGCGCCGGGGAACTGCATCTTCAGCCAGACCAGCTGAATGACCTTGTGACAGAGCATGTCGAATTTCTGCAGCCGCAGGCCGCTGGACAGAAAGTTGAGATTCGCACCCATCTTGACAGTGATCTGCCAGCAGTGCAGCTGGACAGATCACTGATGCGACAGGTTCTCGCAAACCTCTCACGTAACGCACTGGAAGCAATGCCCGAAGGTGGCTCGCTGGATCTGCTCACTCGAGTACGCGATGCCCAGGCAGTCCTCGAAGTGATCGATACTGGTCAGGGGATGGATGAAGCGGTGCGAGAGCGGATGTTTCAGGCATTCTTCTCCACGCGATCCGGAGGCAGTGGACTCGGACTTCCTACCGTGCATCGTATTATCGAAGCGCACCACGGTCGGATTGTTTGCGAGAGTGAGAAGGGCAAGGGAACGCGTTTTTCCATCACACTGCCAATCGAGGCCTGACCTGTCGCCGCTGCTTCAAAGACGGGGTGGAACTCACGTTCCCCATCAGCAGTGATTGCCGTTGCACAACCCCAATAATCGGCATATCCAGAAAATCGAGTCTTTTTTGCGAGGTGCCCCTTTGGGATTCGTTTTGCCTTGACGGTGGAAACTGTCCGAAGATACACCAGTGAGACAGAACATGGTCTGACAGCATCCTGCGAAAGCACTGGTACGGAAGGACGTCGACGCCGTTCGACAGTAGCAGATTTCCCGCAGTGTTGCTGAAGACCGACTCTGTCACACACTCACCGAACAGAGGCCGCCAGTGCAGGGTGCTGCGGCGAACTCAGTTGCCCACCGTGGCCGTTGCGTTCTGTTTTGTGCCTGCTCGATTTCCTTCACTGACCCAACCGACTTTGTGCGGCCCCACCTCCGGTCACCAGGGAATCAATCGGAGAATGCTGATGAGGAATTGTCTTGCCACGGGACGTCACTCAAAAAAGCTCACACCGGGATTTCCCGGCTGGGTTCCGATCGCGTTGTTGATTTTGTCACTCGGATCGCCAGGCGTCGCACAGGAACCGCTGCGAGACGTGATCAACCGCAGCCTCGCCCCGATCACAACACAGACGGTTGGCCGTGCATCCGATGCGGAGTTCCTTCGCCGCGTCAGCATTGATCTGACTGGGATGCCGCCGAGTGCTGACACTGCTGCCGCGTTCCTCACAGACTCCGCGATCGATCGTCGTGAACAACTCATCGATCGACTGCTCGATTCTCCTCGGCACCACCGCCATTTGGCCGAGCAATTGAGTGTCATGCTGATGGAACGCAGAACAGCCAAACACGTTGCCGAAGTCGAATGGCTCAACTGGCTGACCAGATCGGTGCGAGAAGACAAGCCATGGAACGTCCTGGTACGCGAGATCCTGCTTGCGGACGGGGAACCCGGGGAGCAACGCCCGGCTGCTGCCTTCATTCTGAACCGGGATGCAGAGCCCCACACAGTCGCGCGGGACATTGGACGCATCTTCTTTGGGCAGGATTTACAGTGTGCTCAGTGCCACGATTCGCCTCTGGTTTCCGACTTTCTGCAACAGGACTACCAGGGACTGCTTGCTGTCTCTTCGTCCATAGCCACATTTACCCGGAAGGTTGATAAGAAGGATCTGACACTGCTGCGTGATCAGGCAGGCAGCGATATCACATTCGAAAGCGTATTTGCGAAGGGAAGCCCCCATCGGACAGGTGCCCGGATCCCGGGGGGGACCACCTTAGTCGAACCATTCAGAATTCCTTCCGAGGAATATACGATTGCTCCTGCGGATGGAATTCGATCCGTTCCGGTGGTCAGTCGACGGCAGTGGCTCGCTGACGTGACGACCGATGGCAGCAACCTGCACTTCAACAGAAATGCCGCCAACAGAATCTGGTCGCTGATGTTCGGAAAGGGACTGGTGCATCCACTCGATATGCTGCACCCCGATAACCACAGTGCCAGCCCGGGACTGCTGGAAGACCTGGCATCACGGTTCGCACAGTCCGGTTTTCAGATCCGCAACCTGCTGCGGGAGATTGCGTTAAGCGATCCCTATCAATTTCCGTTTGATCTTCCGACTGGCTTTGCGGAACAGGTCATCACGAATGACGAACTTGTCCGGCAGGTGCAGCAACGCAGCGAAAAGGGTGAGGAACAACTGGATCGCCTGAGCCAGACACGTGATGCGGCGGATGAACGGTTTGATGAGGCGGAAACGGCCGTTCTACCAACCGCAGGCGCTCAGGACAAAGCCCGTACCGCCTCGGTAGCCGCTCTTGCGAAGTACCGCAAAGCCGCGGATGAACTGAATGCTGCCGAAGCCAAAGCGAGTACAAACACCGAACTAAAAACGCGGCTCGAAGAAGCGGTCGCTGCGTTGGACGTCACCCTGCAGCAGACCTCAGAGGAGGAACTCTCCAACGCGTTGGCAACGCTGAAACAACGTCTTCAGAAAACGGTCGAAGGAACTGCCGCACTCCAGAAGGCTGTTACTGACAGGAAGACGGCAGCAGAACCACTGGAAGCGGCCTGGAAAGAGTCTGCCGAATCACTCCGCACGGCTGCGGCTGCGTCCGCTCCACTGGTGAATGCGATGCTGCAGGAAGAACAGCAGCGAGTACTCGCTCGCAAAGCATGGCAGCAACAGCAGTTCGAGCTCACCAGCCTGAGCCATCGGGAAGATCTGTTGCAGCAGGTGGGCAGCCTGCAGGAAACACGGCAAACGCTGATGCAGCTGCAGACGGCTGGTACAGCCGTCGCGCGTGACCTTGCAGCATCGACAGCGAATCTTGCTGCAACACGCAGCCTCGTCGAAAAGTCAAAGACTGACGTCGTCAGGATCACAGTGGATTTTGAAGAACAGATGGAGATGCTGGGAACAACAAAGGATCAGCTCGAAACATCTGTCAGTGCTCAAAAGCTGATCGCAGAATCCGTTGCCGCAGCAAACACCGCAAGTGCAGCACTCATCGGTGAGGAGACACTGGTAGCACTCACGGAACAGCTCTCAGATCGACTGCGCGGCAGTGATGACACTGTCAGGAATCTCAGGAGTCGCTCGGAACAGCTGACCGCTCTTGTCGGAAAGACTTCAGTGGCCATGGAAGCAGCTCACGCCGAAGCGAAGAAGCTGCAGACAGAACTGGCCAATAATGAATCCGCCCACGAGGAATTGCAGGGCAAACAGCAGCAAATCCAGCACTCACTGCAGGAAGCGGTGCAGCAACAGACGCGGCATCAGGATGAATTGCCGGAGCTGTTGTCCCGACACTTTCAGCTCTCCGACCTGCGTCCACTGTCTCCCGAACAATTGTGCTGGTCAATCCTGCAGGTGACAGGCGTCTATGAGCGAACGCGACAGGCTGCCGTTGCGGAGCTGGACAAGTCAAATCCACTGCAGGCAGAGACGGCGGCAGACCCCGCTGTTCTCAGACAGCGCGAACTGCAGATCGAACAAACGACGTGGGAGAAACTTCGGGGGAACCAGAAACAATTCATCACTCTCTACGGTGCCGCTGCCGGGCAACCGCAGGGAGATTTCTTTGCCAGCGCTGATCAGGCTCTGTTCGCCAGCAACGGATCAACAATCAATTCATGGGTCGCGCCCGCCGGCGACAATACCACACAGAGAATCATCGCAGCAGAATCAGCACAGACAGCTGCCGAAGCACTCTATCTGGGAGTTCTGACGCGTTCACCAACTGTTGAGGAAGTCCGCGAAGTTGAACAAGTGCTGCGGGAACGCCCCGATCGGCGTACAGCAGCGTCAGAATTGGTTTGGGCGCTCATCATGAGCGCCGAATTCCGATTTAATCGTTGAGTCAATTCGAGTATCTCCTGTTATCCACTGAAAGGTCGAACTGATGCCACTTCGATACCCCTGCGGATCTGCTTCGCACACCCTCGCCCGGCGCAGCTTTCTTGGCTCAATGGCGGCGGGTGCCAGCACCGTTGTTGGAGGCCTCGGCGTATTTGCCAACCCCGGCATCAGTGCTGCTCTGAATGCTGACCAAAAGCGCATTGTGGTCTTCAACATGCACGGCGGGCTCAGTCAGCTTGAAAGCTGGGATCCCAAGCCAGGGGCTGAAACAGGGGGGCCCTTTCTGGCGATTCCAACCTCAGTGCCGGGAATCCAGATCTGCGAACTACTCCCCAAAACAGCTCAGCAAATGCATCACCTCGCGTTGATTCGTGGCGTGAACACATCAGAAAACGATCACGGTAAAGGTCGTTATATGATGTTGACGGGAAGGAAGCAGAATCCCGGGCTGCAGTTCCCGGAAATTGGCGCCGTCGCTGCACGTACCCTGACCCCCGATGACAGCCCAATCCCTGGCCATATTGTGATCACTCCCGGCGGCAGTGGAGGACGCGGAAATGATTCAGCCTGGCTGGGACCGCGGTTTTCCAGTGTTCAACTGGGGAACGGAAACCCGCCACCAAACCTTGCACGCCCCGAAAGTCTTTCCGTTGATTCAGACAAGTCGCGACAGGACTTCCGTCGTACCGTGAACGATCGATTTCTGAATCGACGTCGCACGGCCGTTACCGAAGCGTTTACATACTCGTTCGATCAGGCAGAAAAGCTGATGAGTCGCAAAGATGTGTTTGATGTCACCAGAGAATCGGCGGCTGACACAGAACGGTATGGCATGAATGATCTTGGCCGGCACTGTTTGCTGGCTCGCAGGTTGCTGGAAAATGGTGTCTCATTCGTGCAGGTGTCGCACTCCAACTACGACACACACAATGAAAACTTCAATTTCCATATTGAGCAGCTGGGAGAATTTGACGCAGCCTTCTCAACATTTGTCGCCGATCTGGCGGATCGCGGGATGCTGGAAAGTACGCTGGTTGTGGTGTTGAGTGAATTTGGTCGCACACCAACCATTAACCGCTACTACGGTCGGGACCACTGGTCCAAAGCGTGGTCAGTGTGCATGGCCGGTTGTCGAGCACCCCGTGGTGCTGCTTTTGGAGCCACCAATGACAAAGGTACCGAGGTCGTCGAGAACCAGGTCGACCACGGTAATCTGTTTCATACCTACCTGCAGGCCGTCGGTGTTGATTCGACAGGCAGCGTCATGGTGGACGGCCGGGAAATGCCACTGGCAGATCCAGCCTCCGGACCGATCGAGGGACTGCTTACCTGAACATGACCGAGATCATACTCTTCCCATCGGAGCGTCAGACAACACACATCCATCCGGCCACAGCCCAAACATGGGCGGGCAGGGCGAAGTGGACCAGTTGCGACGCAGCGAGTGTTTCACAAAGACATCGGCAGATACCCCGAATCAATGACTGAACTCTGCACTGACAGCGGAGGATGAGGCTTCG